>JAGVBL010000080.1 GCA_020059785.1 Ignavibacteriales bacterium
GAACGGGAAATAAGTTATTCTGTTCATCTCGCAATATTTTAATAACGAATTCTTAGCAAAAATAAAATCGCAATATTGCGCCGGACAAACATCCGACCACCCGTCACCTATGTAAACGCTATATTCGTCGTCCGAACTGTAACTTAAAATGTGATTTCTCTTACAGTTTGCGCATCTATCGCATTCTTCATCGGTATGAGGAAAGACAGGAATTAATTTTTTATCAGCGAATAAAAGTCTATTTGAAAATACTTCCAGAGAAGATAAATTCTCGCGTTCTAATATTTTATTAATATAGAAATCTAATCCATCGCTAAGAACTCTAATTTCAAATTCATTACTTTTGCAATAATCAGTAAAATGTTTAAACGATTCGTCAATGCCAACCGATGATAAAAATTGTTGATAAGAATTATGATCGAAGTTTTCGATAGTATCGCATAATAACTGCCAGCTTTGCTTTGCATTTATTTTTTTATTTATCCAGTCTTCAATAATTATCTGAGCTTTTAACGGATCTCCAAATTTCAAGAACATTGTTTCGCCAACGTCTTGCTGTGTAATTGTCCCATCGAAATCAACAAATATTTTAAATGTTCTACTTTGCATAAATAACTTTATTCCTGTGCCTCAGGGATCTCTTCGAATTTAACGCCAACTAATTTAGAGATGCCTTCTTCTTGCATAGTAACACCATACATTGTCTCGGCAGCTTCCATAGTTCGTTTGTTATGAGTTACAATTATAAATTGTGTTCTATCGCTGAACTCTTTTAGCAATCTTGTAAAGCGGTCGATATTGGTATCATCCAGTGGTGCATCAACTTCATCAAGTATACAGAAAGGACTTGGTTTAACAAGATAAATTGCAAAGAGAAGTGCCGTAGCCGTAAGTGTTTTTTCGCCTCCTGATAAAAGCTCAATGGATGTAGGACGCTTCCCTTTAGGTTTAGCAACAATTTCAATTTTAGCTTCCAGCGGGTCTACATTTTCTTCCAGCAATAAATCTGCTTCGTCCCCGGGATTAAATAACGTCTGGAAAATATTTGTAAAATTCTTGCGTATCTGATCAAAAGTTTCAAGAAATAATTTTTGAGCAGTGTCGTTAATTTCATTAATTGTTTTGATAAGGTCTTTTTCGGAATCAGTCAAATCATCCCGTTGTTTATGAAGGAAATCCAATCTCGATTTTTCCTCTTCGTATTCGGAATAGGCAAGTAAGTTTACCGGGCCGATGTTTTTAAGCTTTTCCTTATTTGAATGAACTTCTTTGGTTGTTTCATCGAAATTGAAGCTCTCAAGATCATCGTACTGCTTTAACGTAATTTCGATTGAATAATTTTCCTGAATGTGCTGTTGAATGTTCTGTAATCTAAAATTTATTTCGTTTTCTTTTATGTCCAGTGAATGAATCTGATCAGATACTTCCTGACGTTTGTTTCTCAATTCGTTGAGTTGTTTTTCAAACTTTGTAGCTTCATCTTTAATCAATCGCAGCTTTTCATCTATTTCCGATTCTTCTTTTATTAAAACATTTCTTACTGCAATTATATTCTCCAAAACGTTTTTTGTTGTTTCAATTGTTGTTAAAAGAGAAGTGGTCTCAATAGTATTACTTTCTAATTCTTCTTCTCGTTTAGTAATTCCGTTTTGAATTAATTCAATATCATTTTTAGAACGGTTAATAGAATCATTGAAATTGTTTATCTGACCCTTAATCCTTTCGAGTTCAAGTCGAGCTGAATTTTGTGAGTCTATTAACTGGTTAAAATTTCTTTCGAATTCATTTAGAGAATCCTCCTCGTCATTTATTTTTTGATCGAGAGATGATTTATCTATAGTCAGCTGGTCTAATATTACGTTTATTGATTCAAGCTGGTGATGTAATAGATTAGATTTCTCTACAAATTCCTGAATTTCTTTCTGGGAATTCTCAATCTCTTCATTTGCTTTTTTGTGTTCGAACTCTAATTGTGAAGTCTGTTTCTCAATATTAGCAAGATCATTTGCAATTAACTTCTGACTATCACTAAGGTTTTTTAAATCAATTTTGGAAAGTTTTAACTCGGTATCGGCAATTTGTGATTTTAATTTCTCAAGCTGGGATTCGTGTTTAGGATATTCCGCTTTCAAATTTTCCAGAAGTTGTTTTCGTCCGAACAGGGTTTCATCCTGTTTTGGCATCGATCCGGCTTCGATAATCCCGTTACTTTTAATTAAGTCCCCTTCAAGCGTCACAAAGTCGAAATCATTGTATTTATCGTGAAGTTGTATTGCTTCATTTAGCCCTGATGTAATAACAACTCTTGATAAAACCTGGTGGAAATATTTTTGCCATTTAGTTTCCGACTCTACAAAATCTTTTGCCCAGCCGACAAATGTAGATTCTTTTTCAAGTTTTCTGGATTTTTTAGAAAACCTGTAAGATGAATATTTATCGAACAAAGATTTATTGTTATTGAGACCATTTTTAAGAAGGTAGAAAGAAGCTTTACCAAGGTCATTTTTCTTTAAGTAGCTGATTGCACTTTGTAATTCGTCAACAGATTCAATCAATAGATTATTGAGAACGTTTTTTAATCCCGCTTCCAGTGCAAATTTGTATTTATCCTGTGCATTACCAACGTAGGCAAAAATATTTTTTTCCGATTGACTCCAGTCTTTGTTTTCTAACAGTATTTTTGAACCTTTTGAAATCCCTTCCAGGTTAGAAATAAGTGTTTGAATAAACTCAATTTTCTCTCTTAATCCCGTAAGAACTGCTTTTTCTTCAATCTCTTTTTCTTTTAATGAATTTAGAAGTGATTCTAATTCAGATTTTTCTTTTTCTCTTAATGCAATTTGGAGGCCGGCTTCGCTTAATTTTTTTTCTGCGTCGAGCTTCTCATTATTAAGTTCTTCTATAAAACCTACAGTCTTTGCTATTCGGGTAGTTATGGTTTGAATCTTACCGTTTAACTTCGCAATGTTTGATGAGTGTGAATCTAATTCTTTTTGAATTGCGGTCTTAAGATTATCCTTATCGGATATTTCTTTTATCAAATTATATCTATTATCAATTAGATTCCTCAACTCCAATTTTTTTAAATCAAGCAAGCTGCGTTTTTCGGTAATGGATCCTTCATTTTCATTTATTTCCAGGGATTTCTGAATTTCACTATTCTTAAGTGAGTTTAACTCTTCTTCTAATGCCTCTATGTTATTATCCGTTTGAACAATTCTTTGCTTATACTCTTCAATTTCGTTAACAAGTCTTGTGTGGTTAATTTTAAGAGAATTCAACCGTTCTTCGGAAACGGAAATATTTTTTTGAGTAATGTGTAATTGGTCGGTGTTGGATGATAATTCATTCCTCTTATCACTTAATTCTCGTTCAATTGAATTAATCTTTTCTCTGTAAATTATCAATTCATTTTCAATGCTTCTTATTTCAGTATCTATCGATTCTTTATTCAGGTTAAGATTTGAAACGTCATTTTTAATGCTTTCATTCTTTTGAGTGTATAGAGCATACTCTCTTTCGGCAAGGTCAATTTCCTTATCTCTTAAAACCGATTGAATTTGATTGTATTGATCTGCACGTTTTGCTTGTCGTTCCAAAGACCGTACAGTTTTTTCAACTTCTGAAACGATATCATTTACACGTGTAAGGTCTGCTTTTACATCTTCTAGTTTCTTAAGAGAAAGTCTTCTCCTCAATTTATATTTATTTACACCCGCTGCTTCTTCAAATAATCTTCTTCTTTCTTCGGCTTTGCTGCTTAGGATTGTTTCAACCATTTTTAATTCGATAACAGAATAGGCATTTGTACCCATTCCTGTATCCATAAAAAGATTTGTTATGTCTTTGAGTCGGCAAATATTTTTATTTAACAAATATTCACTTTCTCCGGATCTGAAAATTCTTCGCGTTATAGTAACTTCGGAATATTCAGTTGGAAGAATTCCGCGGTCGTTTACAAGGGTAATAGAGGCTTCAGACATTCCCATCGGTTTTCTTTCGCGGGTTCCATTGAAAATCACATTCTCCATTTTGTCGCTTCTTAACGTAGTAGTCTTCTGTTCACCCAGCACCCATCTTATTGCATCAACTATATTAGTTTTGCCGCAACCATTAGGTCCAACTATTCCGGTAATTCCGCGATTGAAAGCAATATTTGTTCTATTTGCAAACGACTTGAAGCCGAAAATTTCTAATTTTGATAAAAACAATTGATCCTCTTAAAAAGAGATTAAACTATATTGTTTAAATGAGTTGTTAAGATAATAAAGGGCTGAATTTGTCAGTTGAAAATATGCTGCCGCACCGGTAATCAATAAAATTATTATTACAAGTCCATACAAATAAACAGTTAGTTTGCGTACTTCAAACAGTACGTGTATTCCCTTAAAAATCCTTTGTAAAATCCATAACCAGAATAATAGTATTACTATTATTATTATAGAATTGTAGGTGCCGATTGCCAAAATTTTATATAAAATTAATTCTACCGGAAGTAAAATTGTAAAAGGAAGTAATCCCCATATTATCATAAAGAAAATACTGCTATACTGAATCTTCGTTTTTATGAAGAAGGATGCCGCCTTTATAATTACACTAATAAAAACAATTTTTAGAATTACAAATAGAAAAATGATAATGAAACCTTTCTCGGGATTCCATGCCAGATAGCTAAAGCCTCTTATTATTGATGATTCTCCGAATGAGAGTAGAAGCTTTTCAAATAGTATGTTGGTTCTTAAATAATAAAATAAAATTGTAAAGAATAGGGAAATAGAACCCGATTCAACAATAAGTAAAATGAATGTATGAACACCAGAAATAATTCTTTGATCTCTGATATCCGAAAAAAAATTATATGGACGGAAAAAAGCTCTGCTGCACTCATCGCGGAATTTTCTGCTGGTATTAATTAATAAAGCCATTAATATTGATAAACCAAGAGCAATTAAAATGAATATTAGTTTGTTCTCGTCTTTTGAATTACCAATCGGGATAGTTACCTTATTTTTGTTATTTAACTTCGCATCAAGGACTTTATAGACAATATTATTCGAAGTAGGTGAGTTGTGAAATATTCCAAGTTGATAATAAAATTCATTACCGCCATACAAGGATTTAAAGTCGCCGTTATAATTGTAAAAAGTATTAATGAAGAAACCTGATAAATTATTATTACGAGAAACATCAATAATCTGCCCGAAATATTTAGCCTGGGCTTCTGTAGAATTTTTCAATAAGTATCCGCCGGAAATTCCATAGTAATTGGGATAATTTACTTCTGAAAGAAAGTAATTATGCTCTGTTGTTTCATCACTTAAAATTTCTAATGCATCTGTTAATTTATCGGGAGGTGTTGAATAAATTTCTATTCCAATTAAATCTAATCCATCAATTTTTTCATTTTGAATTCCGACAAATGAGCAATAGGTAATTTTTCCATTATCACTACTGCTTGTAAGAATATTTGAAATAAAATCACCTGTTAAAGTTGAATTGGCAAGGAATGAACTTCCAATTCCCCAAATTACAGCTGTCGAATATGTTCTATATGATTCAACCATTTCATTGAATCTGCTAATGGTTCTTGTTCTAAATTCTGTATCTGTCAATAATTCTTCTGGTACAGAGTTTAGAGGTAATTCTACTAAAGCGATCAATCCTAATTGATTACATAAATTAATTGCTAACGGATTTGCATAAGCTTTAGCAAATCGAATTGCATTAAACCCTGTGTTCTTTATAAAAGTAAAATCTCTTTTTAGTTTTTCGATATAACCGCTTTCTATTATTTCACTCTCATTAACAATGTAAGTTATTCCTTTAAGAAAGAAAGGATTATTATTAAGAATTAATTTTTGGTTCCTATTTTCAATTCGAAGAAATGAAATTGTCTTTTCAGACTTGTCAATTATTTGTTTATTTGCCAGAAGTGAAAGTTCGGCTTTATAAATGTTTGGAGATTCATTCGACCAAAGAGCAGGGTTGGGTATGTTAATTTTAAGTAAATGTTCTGATTGTTTTGTGTTTGAAAATGTCAATGGAAAATCATAAGAAAAACTATTTCCTGTAAAATTCTGAGGAGTTAATTTCAGATTTAGTAATACTATATCTTTGCCCGTCAATGCCTCATTTAACAAGTCAATATTTTCTATACCAACCTTAATTTCTCCACTGGCCGAGGAGAGATTAGTATCGAGCAAGTAATTAATTTTAAACTGAGAAAAATGGGTCTTGGGTAAAATTCTAACAAAAACATTTCTATAAATTCCAGAAGACTTTTTAGGAAATAGAAATCTTTGTTTTAATGGGATCGTCCTTTTAGAGTCTAATTTGTTATCAATTTTGATAACAATTTTGTTTGGTGAATCTGCTTTAATCAAATCACCGGGTAATTCAATTTCGAATGGGATTTCTCCAATTGACCTTTTAAAAATATTATATCCATTTAAAAATATTTCTATAGAGTAATTGATTCCACCCCAAAATAATTTAAAAACAGAATTATCTATTTCATCATTGGATAAATTAATTTCATTTTCAAAATAGAGAGTTTCCACACCATCCCAGGTACAGGGGATATTTGCTTTTACATAATTCTTATCATCGGGATTGAGGTAAACCTTCCAGCCCTTGTTCAAATCAATCAATTTACCGTGAACGTGATGTGAACTACCTGTTGAGTCGGCTGGAAAAGAAGGAAGAGATTTAACCTTAATTTGCGCAGAAATCGATAAAGGTAAGAGATTAATTAAAAGAAAGAGAATCTTTAATTTTTTTGCCATTTTATGGTGAATTATCCAAATAAACCCTTAAATATACTAAAAAATCGAGGGCATATCAATTGAGGAATGCTATAAATTCACCAAATTTCAAGGTTTTTACAAATTTATTCAGCGGATTCAACAATTTTAATAAATGAATCTGATCTTAAACAAGCACCGCCTACTAATGCTCCATCTATATCTGGTTGCGCCATCAATTCACTGGCATTATCCGGTTTTACACTTCCACCATATTGAATTATAATATTATCTGATAGGTAAGTTGAATATTCTTTTTGCAAAAGATCTCTAATAAATTTATGAACTTCCTGAGCCTGATAAGGAGTAGCGTTTTTACCTGTTCCTATAGCCCAGACCGGTTCATATGCAAAGATTATATTTTGTATTTCAGATTCACTCAGGTCTTTTAATCCATCTATAACCTGTCTACGAATTACATCAAAGGTTTTATCTTTTTCCCGTTCTTCAAGTGTTTCGCCAATGCAAAAAATAGGTTTAAGATTATTTTTGAGTGCAGCTTTTAGTTTTAAATTAATTATTTCATCAGATTCTTCAAATATAGTTCTCCTTTCAGAGTGACCGATAATCACAAATTCACACCCAACACTTTTTAACATCTTTGCAGATATTTCACCTGTATAAGCACCATTTTCTTCATAATACATATTCTGTGCACCTAAAGAAATTTTGGTCCCTTTTAATAATGCGTTTGCGGTTTCTAATGATGTAAATGGAGGGCAAAGAATAATTTTTGTTTTAAAGTTTTTTCCGATCGATGAATTTTTTATTTCCGAAATCAAATTAATTGACGCAGATAGGTCGTTATTCATTTTCCAGTTGCCGGCAACAATTTTTGTTCTCATTATATACCTTATATTAATCTATATTAAAGTTCTTAATTAACAGCTTCCACTCTTCTAATACCGGGAACTTCTCGTATTAAAACTCTTTCAACACCAGCTCTAAGTGTCATTTGTGACATTGGACAGCTGACACATGCGCCCGTTAGTTTTACTTCTACAATTCCTTCCTGAGTAACGTTGACTAATTCAACGTCGCCACCATCAGCTTTTAAATAAGGACGAATCGATTCTAATGCTTTAAGCACTTTCTCTTTTAATAATTCACTCATTCTTTTCTCCTTAATTCTCTCCTAAAGAAATATCTATTTTAGGAGTTCTTACAGATAATGTGTTTATACTAACCTGAGCTGCCAGGTTTTTACTTATTTCCAAGATTTTTATTGACTCATCCGAATCCGGTTGTCCGAACACAATCGGTTTACCATCATCACCGCCTATTCTGATATTAGGGTTAATGGGTATAGATCCTAAAAGTGGAAGTGATAATTCATCGGCTAATTTACTTCCTCCACCCGATCCAAATATATCATATTTTTTCTTTGTATCAGGTGCAATAAAATAGCTCATGTTCTCAACAATACCAAGGATTGGTACATTAACACGCTGGAACATTCTTATTGCTTTTCTCACATCTATTAAAGAAACGTCTTGCGGAGTTGTTACAACTATTGCACCAGTAAGTGGAATAGTCTGTACAAGTGTTAGCTGAATATCTCCGGTTCCCGGAGGAAGATCAAAAATGAGATAATCAAGTTCATCCCAATGAACATCGGACATAAATTGTTTTATTGCTCCACTTGCCATTGGTCCACGCCAGATTACCGGGGCATCATCCTCTATAAGAAATCCAATAGAGATCACTTTAATACCAAAATTTTCGAGCGGAAGCATCTTGGCAGTTTGTAAATCCTGAAAAACTTTTGGCTTTTCCTTAATCCCAAGCATAAGTGGAATACTTGGACCATATATATCGGCGTCAATTAATCCCACCTTAGCACCTAACTTTGCAAGTGCAACCGAGATATTAACCGCAACAGTACTTTTTCCTACACCACCTTTTCCACTGGCTACCGCTATTGTATTTTTTACTCCGGGAAGAATTGTATTTTTTCTTTCA
>JAGVBL010000141.1 GCA_020059785.1 Ignavibacteriales bacterium
AAACATCCAATTGAATAAAAAAATAATATTTATTTTCATTTTTACGACTCTTACTCTTCGGCTATCAGCACAAAACAATTCTGTCGCTATCGTTGATACATTCCATATCTCTCCTGATAATAATTACAAAATCTCACAGTTAAACATCATCCCTTTCTCAGAACAGGTTTACTTGAATAACAAACTATTAAAAAGAAGTGAATACAACATTAGTTATCAATCAGGTAGGTTCTCTTTATCGGATTCAACTAATTATAATATTACCGACATAATAGTTGTTGCATATAAGAGCATCAAAATTGATCTACGAACTGAATATAAAAAGAGAAGTCTGGTAATTAAATATGATGACCTTTATGCAGATAGTATACGTGTATCCAGAGTTGAGAAAGTAGATTTATCGGCTGAGTCAATTTTTGGAAGGGACTTACAAAAAAGCGGTGCATTAATAAGAGGTTTTACTGTTGGCTCAAACCGCGATTTCCAGTTGAATAGCGGATTGAGATTGCAGCTTGCCGGTAAACTTTCTGATGAACTCGAAATTGTTGCAGCTTTATCCGATGAGAATACTCCAATTCAACCTGAAGGTAATACTGAAACATTGGAAGAACTGGATAAAGTATTTATTGAAGTAAAACATAAAAATGCAATAGGTACTTTTGGTGATTATGAGTTGAATGACCGCGATTACGAGTTTTCTAAAGTAACAAGAAAATTACAGGGATTAAAAGGAGAATTCAATGTTGATAACAATCGAGGTTTTATTGCAATCGCCGGTTCTCGCGGTAAGTTTAATTCTATTCAATACAATGGTCTTGACGGTAATCAGGGTCCATACAGATTATTCGGAATTAACAACGAAAGAGAAATTATAATTATTGCCGGAAGTGAAAAAGTTTATCTTGATGGAGAATTACTTAAACGAGGTGAGAACAATGATTATGTTATCGATTACTCAAATTCGGAAATAGTTTTTACTCCTAAACGTTTAATTACTTCTGTAAGTAGAATCTCTATCGACTTTGAATACACCGACCAGAAATACCGGAGAAATTTTATAGGAACGAATTACTCCACCGACCTATTCAATAACAAATTGAAATTAGGTTTCAGCTATTTCAGGGAGGGAGACGATCAGGATAATCCGGTTGAAGTAAGTTTTTCAGAAAGTGATTTAACAATTTTACGCAATGCCGGTGATAACAGATTAAATGCATCCAGGTCCGGTGTTACTATCGCACCAACTGATTCTTTAGGAAGACGTTTAGGGCTTTATACCAAAATTGATACACTAATCAATTCCGGGTCTTATTCTTACTATAGATATTTACCCGGCAATATTAATTCAATTTATAATGTGTCATTCAGTTTTGTTGGGCAGGGGAACGGGGATTACATTAAGGAAAGTTTAGGCAGATATAAATTTGTTGGAATTGGAAGCGGCTCTTATTTACCAATAATATTTTTGCCATTACCAGAGTTGAAACAGGTAGGTAATTTTTCGCTCAAAACGAATGTTATTAAAGGGACTAATCTTGATGTTGAGTTATCAGGTAGCTCATGGGATCGTAATCGGTTTTCTGCAATTGACAATTCGGATAACTTCGGCTATGCACGTAAAATTCAGTTTACAGTAGAACCACAAGTTATTGAAATCGGAAACATTTCATTAGGTAAAATCGGCTTTGGTATTAAAGACCGTTTCATCCAGGGTAAATACACTACATTAGACCGGATTGATGAAGTAGAATTTAACAGGTACTACAATATTGCAGATGTCCAAAAATCTGATCAGACTCTTAGAGAAATTAATTTAGATTTATATCCGTCAAAATACCTCTCGTTAATTTCAAAATACGGATATCTTAAACAGGGAGATCAATTCACCTCCAACAGGTTCAATTCTATCTTTACTTTCAATGAAGAGAAAAAATTTAATCTCGATTACAATATTGACTATGTCTCATCGGAAAACAATTCAATCAATACTAAATGGAACCGCCAGATTGGTAAAGGATTTTACGTAATCGGTTCATTCAAACCGGGAATTAATTTTCTATATGAAGATAAAGAAGATTACAAGAACGACTCACTACTTACAACAAGTCTAAAATTTATTGAAGCAGCTCCATTTATAGAAATCTCTACTTCAAATAGTTTTGATATCCGTGCGCTTTATTCCTATAGAGAGGAATCGTTTCCAATAAAAACAAAACTTTCCTTACAATCGCGTGCTTATACCCAGCAGTATCAGGTTAATTATAGAGGACTTAAAGAAATTACAACCTCGTTAAATGTGTCGTTTAGAAATAAAAAGTTTACCGATGAATTTAAAAAATCAGGTTATAAAGATAACGAAACAATTCTATTCCTATCTCAAAGCCGGTTTAATTTCTTTAATAATTTTATAATAGGCGATCTTTTCTATCAGGCGTCAACAGAGCAATCGGCGCGACTGGAAAAAGTATTTGTAAAAGTACCAAGAGGAACCGGAAGTTATATCTACCTTGGTGATCTTAATAATAACGGTATTCCTGAAGAAAATGAATTTCAATTAACATCATTTGATGGTGAATACATTGTAGTGACAATCCCAACCGATCAATTATTCCCTGTAATTGATCTTAAAACAAACACAAGATGGAAAATAGACTTTAGTAGATTTCTGACAAGTGAAGATCTCTTTTCAAATATTCTTAAAGCCATTTCAACAGAAACAGTCTGGCGTATAGAGGAGAACAGTAAAGAATCTAATACAAGTAATATCTATTTGATGCATCTGGGTAAGTTTCTAAACGATTCAACAACAATTAGAGGCTCGCAATTATTTCAGCAGGATATTAATATTCTTCAATTTAATAATGAGTTCTCTGTTAGATTACGTTTTCTGCAAAGAAGGAATCTTAATCAATTTTCTGCCGGAACAGAAAAAGGATTTTTTAGAGAGCGGGGAATTAGAATCCGTATTAAGCTGCTCGAAGAAATTAATAATCAAACAGAATTTACAAATCAAATTGATAACCTTATTTCGCCGCCGTCATCAAACCGGGCGCGTCAGGTTAATCAAAATAATCTTGTAACCGAATTCAATTACAGACCTATTGCCAATATTGAAACCGGTATGAAAATACAGGTCGGAAGGAGCGAGGATAAGTTTCCGCAAAGACCTACAATTGTAGATCAAAATTCAATAACATTAAGAGTCAATCTCTCTCTGGCAAACATAGGCCGCCTTCGTTTAGAAACAGAGAGAACCGAACTTATCTCTAATTCTATTGTAACAAATATCCCTTTTGAAATTACACGTGGAAACGTTATTGGAAAGAATTATTTTTGGAGAGTATTTCTTGATTACAAAATAGCAAGTTATGTTCAGACTTCATTTAGTTACGATGGACGTCTTTATGGAAAGCAAAGAGCTATTCATACTTTACGAGCCGAAGCGCGTGCATATTTCTAGAAATAATTATTAATCGTGGTTTTATGAAAACGAATCACTCTTTAATCGAAGCGCACATTTTCAGGACTAATGGAAATGAATTAGAATTTCTTCTTCTCAAGAGAGCAGATGATGAAAGATATCCCGGTATATGGCAGATGGTAACCGGTTCTGTTAACGAAAACGAAAAAGCATTTGCTGCTGCGTTAAGAGAAATTAAAGAAGAAACCGGTTTAGTTCCGGATAAATTCTGGGTTGTTCCAAATGTAAATTCATTTTATTCTCCAGAAAAAGATATTGTAATTATGATCCCTGTTTTTGCTGCACAGGTAAGTGATAATTCGGATGTAATTATTTCAAGTGAACACTCCGAATTCAAATGGGTAAATAAAGATGATGCTAAAAAATTACTTGCCTGGAACGGGCAGCGCACGTCTGTAGATACTATTTATCAATACTTTACTTCCAAAAAGAGCACATTATTTTTTAATGAAATAAAAATTGATTGATCATAAAAAATGAACAGGTTTTATTTATATTAGAAATACAAAATGAGGGAATATTCTGTGGGCCTTTTAGTTGTCGGTTCAATCGGTTTGGATGACATCGAAACACCATTCGATAAAATTCAAAATGCTCTTGGCGGCTCTACAACTTACATTTCATTGGCTGCATCTTATTTTACCGGTCCGGTTAGTATTGTAGGTGTTGTAGGAAGCGATTTTAATTACGAACATATTAAAATGCTCGAAAATCATAATGTTGATCTGGAAGGACTTCAAATTGTTGAAGGTGCCAGGACATTCCGTTACGGATGCCGTTATCATTACGATTTAAACGTGCGCGATTCACTCTTTACTCATCTTAATGTATTTGAACACTTTAAACCGGTTATTCCCGAAAGAAATAGAAAAAGTAGTTTTGTTATTCTTGGTAATATAGCCCCCTCACTTCAATTAAACGTTCTAGATCAGCTTGAATCACCAAAATTTATTGTCTGCGATACAATGAATTTCTGGATTAACGGTGCAATCGATGATTTATTCAAGGTTCTTAAACGCGTTAATGTGCTTATAATTAATGATTCGGAAGCGCGCCTATTAGCAAAGGAACCTAACCTGATTAAAGCTGCACACAAAATTTCTAAAATGGGTCCGGAATATTTGATAATTAAAAAAGGTGAACACGGAGCGTTGTTATTTGGTGATAACACAATATTTTCGGCTCCGGCTTATCCAATGGAAAATATTTTTGATCCCACTGGTGCCGGTGATGCATTCGCCGGAGGATTTACAGGTTACCTTCATAAGAACCGCGACTTCTCATTCAGCAATCTTAAACGTGCTGTTGTCTATGGATCTGTAATGGCTTCTTTCTGTGTCGAAAAATTCAGCACAAAAGGTCTGGAAGACCTTAGCTTTTTGGAAATTCATAACAGGTTTCTGGAGTTTAAGGAATTATCGAGTTTTAGCTGATATGCAACCGATTCGTTCTATAGAGTATAAAGACGATAAGCTTCATATTATTAATCAAACTAAACTTCCTCTTCAATTAGAATACATTGTAACTGACAATTATGAACGGATTGGTGAGGCAATAGAAAAATTAGAAATACGCGGCGCTCCTGCAATTGGTATTGCTGCAGCATATGCATTGGCACTTTCTGTAAAAAATATTTCTGAAGATTCTAATTACAATTTTAACAATGCTTATAGGCGACTTTCAATTACACGTCCTACCGCGGTAAATCTTTTCTATGCATTAAATGAAATAAAAAAGTTATTCGAACGGAATCAGACAGACAGAAATCTATTTGAGATTCTCATTAATAGAGCAAAAGAAATTCATGAAGATGATATAAAGAAGTGCGACTTAATTGCCAAGAACGGATTATCCATTTTTAATAATACGGTTACAGTTCTTACTCATTGCAATACAGGTGCTTTAGCAACCGGTGGCGACGGCACTGCATTAAATGTAATAAGAAAAGGATTTGAGAAAGGTTTTATTGATTTAGTTTATGTTGACGAGACCAGACCTTTACTGCAAGGTTCCCGATTAACAGCATGGGAACTCAATAATTATAATATTCCTTTCAAGATTATCACGGATTCCACTGCTGCAATGCTGATGAAAGAGGGAAAAGTTGGATTAGTTATAACTGGTGCAGACCGTATTGCTGTAAATGGCGATTCAGCAAATAAAATCGGGACATACAATCTCGCTGTTCTTTGTAAACATCATTCAATTCCTTTCTATATAGCTGCGCCCACAACAACAATTGATCTAACATCAGCGACCGGGGATAACATCAAAATAGAAGAGCGGGGTAAAAAAGAAATTTTGGAAATAAACGGAAATAAAATTACAGCAGATAATTATGATGTTTTCTCTCCGGCTTTTGATATAACTCCATACTCTCTGATAACTTCAATTATTACGGAAAAATCGGTTTATCAACCACCTTATAATTTTCAAAATGTCTGAATTAATAAAAACCGAAGCAATTGTTTTAAGAAAACTGGATTATGGAGATTCAAGTAGAATCATTCATCTCTTTACTGAAGAATTCGGGAAACTGACTGCAATGGTTAAAGGTGCCCGCTCATCTAAATCTAAATTTGGATTAACATTGGATTCAATCAATCATGTCCAGATTATTTTTTATAAGAAGGATACCCGAGAAGTTCAATTAATTAAAGAATCGGATTTAATTAATCATTTTACAGTAGTAAAGGAAAATTTTGAACGTATACAATTTGCATCAGCTATAATAGAATTAATCTCAAATTTGACAGTTGAGCACGAAGTTCATAAAAAATTATTTACGGGCACAGTTAAAGCACTTGAGTTGCTGAATAATTCCCGGAATGATCCGAAACTAATATTTGCCAAATATTTTCTCTTTTTTATCCGGGAGATTGGTTATGCTATATCCTACAACACATGCTCTGTTTGCGGGAGGATTATTCAGTCTGATGAAAACACTGCATTTAATTACGACTCCGGCATTGTGTGTAAAGAATGTAAGTCAGACAGATTAGTCCATGTTGAACTTAGCAAGGAACTTTTTAATTTGTTTATTTGTCTAAATCACAAAAAAAATGATATTAAGTACGATCAAAAAAATCTTGATAAAATTATACATCTTATAGAAAAATTTCTAAAATATAATTTACAGGAATTTAAGGGTCTAAAGTCATTAGAGTTAATTTAAAAATTAGGAGGTACTAATAAATGCGAAGTAAAAACATATTCGGTACAGCAGCATTGATAATTATCGGAATTGTATTTGGTGCAATTCTGGTATCCGGTTTTGGTTTAGTCCGTCCAAGTTATGCAGATATTCAAATAGGAGCATCTAAACCGCCATTCGAACAACTTGATCCGCAAGCACAGGCATTTAATAATGCATTCGTTCAGGTTGCAGAAAAAGTTACTCCATCAATTGTTCAAATAACGGTAGTTACAAAAGCAAAGAATACATTGCCAGAAGGGTTCCATTTTTTCTTCCCGTTTAGAGATGATGTACCGCGCGAACAGCAAGGGGGCGGTAGCGGCATTATTATAAGTGACGATGGTTATATCCTGACTAATAATCACGTCGTAGAAAATGCTTCGCAGGTAAGGGTTTCACTCTACAATAAAGAACAATACGACGCAACAGTTGTTGGGACAGATCCATTAACTGACTTAGCTGTTATAAAGATCGAAAAGAATAATTTACCCGAAGCTTATTTAGGTGATTCTGATAAAATGAAAGTAGGGCAATGGGTAATGGCTATTGGTAACCCGCTTTCTTTAACATCAACAGTTACTGCCGGAATTATAAGTGCAACAGGTAGAAATATAAATATTATACGTGATGAGAATGGATATGGAATTGAAAATTTCATTCAAACAGATGCAGCTATTAATCCCGGTAATAGCGGCGGTGCATTAGTCGACTTAAATGGAGCGGTAATAGGTGTAAACAGTGCAATTGCAACTGATGGAATGACACAAAGATATATCGGTTACGGATTTGCAATTCCAATTAACCTGGCAAAGTCAGTAGCAAATGATCTAATTGCAAATGGAAAAGTTAGCAGAGGTTATATTGGCGTAAGTATAGCAGAAGTTGATGCCTCAACTGCAAAAGCTCTTGGTTTGAAAGAACCAAAAGGTGTTCTAATTCAGGATGTTGTTAAAGGCGGTGCTGCTGAAAAAGAAGACGTTAAACAGGGCGATGTAATTCTTAAAGTTGATGGCCGCGAAGTTAATCAACCTAATCAATTACAATCTTATGTTGCATCTAAAAGGGCTGGTTCACAGGTTAGGTTAACACTCTACCGCGATGGAAAAGAAATTGAAAGATATGTTACACTTAAATCTCGTGAAGAAGACGAAAAGAAAAATGTTACAGCATCTGATAGAAACAGAAATGAAAATAAAAAGGATGTTAAAGAACTTACATTCGACGAACTTGGATTGTCGGTTAGAAATATGACAGATTCAGAATTAAAAGAATTTAATGTTGATAATGGTGTGTTGATTACAAATGTCAAAAATTTCAGTAAAGCATACAATCAAAGAATTGCAAAAGGAATGGTAATTACGTCTGCAGATAGAAAGGATATTACCAGTGTATCCGAACTACAATCAATTATTGAAAGTAAAAAGGGTCAGGCAGTGCTTCTGAGAATTATGCTGGACACTCAAGGTACATCCAGGTTGGTTGGTATCGAAATCCCAAAATAAAAAGAAATAAACATATGATTATAAAAAGCGTCCACTATTCGGGCGCTTTTTTTATATTTGCAGGAAAATAAAAGCGAAATATTTTATGATTGAATTCCAGACTGCCGGCGAATCCCATGGTAAAGGTTTAGTTACAATCGTTTCGGGATTTCCATCAAATCTTAAGATCTTACCTGCTTATATTAATCAACAATTGAAAAGACGCCAGTCCGGTTATGGACGTGGACTCCGTATGAAAATTGAATCTGATCAGGTTGAAATAATTTCCGGGATTCGATTTGCTAAAACCATCGGCTCTCCAATATCAATGATTATCTGGAATAATGATTGGCAAAACTGGAAAGAGATTTTGAGTGTTGAAGGAAGTAATTATAATTACGAAAAGATTTCCATTCCAAGACCGGGACATGCGGATTTAGTTGGTTCAGTTAAATATAATTATGACGATATAAGAAACTCAATTGAAAGATCTAGCGCAAGGGAAACTGCTGCAAGAGTTGCTGCATGCACTGTTGCAAGAAGATTCCTTGAAGAGTTTGGAATTTATATCGGTAGTTATGTAGAAAGTATTGGTGGTATATATTCTAAAAATACTTTGGACCCGTTCGTAACTTCTAAAATAAATATTAAAAGAATTTCTAATACAGCAGATGAGAGTCCGGTCCGCGTCTTGGATAAAGAACATGAAGAGAAGATAATCAGGAAAATTAAGTCCGCCAAGAAAAAAGGTGATACTCTCGGTGGTACTTTTTACGTTATAGCAACGGGTGTTCCTGTAGGACTTGGCAGTTTTGCCTCATACAATTCAAGGTTAGATGCGGATCTTTCTCATGCAATAATGTCGATTAATGCTGTTAAAGGCGTTGAAATTGGAGACGGATTTAACTTGGCAAATAAATTCGGTTCAGAAGTCCATGACGAAATTACCTTGAAAAATAATCAGATTACACGCAGCTCAAATCGTGCAGGTGGAATTGAAGGTGGAATATCAAACGGGATGCCGGTAATTATCCGTGCTGCAATGAAACCTATTGCAACGTTGATGAATCCGATATCAACTATTGACCTTCACAAATTCAAAACAGTTAAAGCACGTCGCGAGAGAAGCGATTTTGTTGCTGTTCCGGCATGCTCAGTTATTGCTGAATCAATGACAGCATGGGTACTTGCGAAAAGATTTCTTGAAAAATTCGGCGGAGATTCTATTGAAGAAACCCGTGACAACTATAATAATTACATGAACAAAATTTATTCACGACTTAAAAAGAATTTTTCGAAGTAAATTATGTTGATAGTAAAAAGATTTGTTTTCAATCCGTTCTTTGAGAATACATATCTAGTTTATGATGATATTAAGAAAGAAGCTGCTGTTATTGATCCAGGTTGTTATAATTTTAGTGAAAGAACAAAGCTTAGTAGTTTTATTGATGAAGAAGGACTGAATGTTAAATATCTTATTAATACTCACTGTCACATCGATCATATATTCGGTAATTCATTTATCAAAGAGAAGTATAATCCAATCTTTATAGCTCCTGAAGAAGATCTTTTTTTACTCGACTTAATGATTGAACAGGGTAAATCATATGGAACACCATTAGATCCTTCTCCAAAACCGGATGAATTGATTAATGAAAAGATGGAAATCTGTCTGGGTAAATCTTGTGGAAAGTTTATTCACGTTCCAGGTCATTCCCCGGGTGGATATTGTCTTTATTTTGAAAATGAAAAGATCTGTTTTACAGGTGATGTGTTATTCAAAGAGAGTATTGGTAGAACTGATTTATGGGGTGGTGATTATAATACGCTTATTAAATCAATTCATGAAAAATTATTGAAGTTACCGGATGATGTTAAAATATATCCCGGACATGAATTGGAAAGTACAATTGCTTATGAAAAACAAAATAATCAGTTTCTTATTTAAAATGTGCCATTTGATTTGACGGGTTTCATTAGATATATTAAAGCGGTATTATAATTTATAAATTGAAGAAGAACTTATAGACTATCAGCCGGAATATTATGAAATCAAAATTAGCTTTCATTTTTGTTCTAGTATTTATTTATGTAATACTCTTCGAATTTATTCTCCCGTTGAACATGGTTCTGCCAAAACCTTCGTTGGTGTTTGAGTCGTTCGGTTATATCTGGGCTGATTATAATTTTCTAGAAGCAATAGCAATTACTTCTACATCTGTTTATTTATCATTAGTTGTTGCTTATTTAGCAGTAAGCTCCTTATCCGGATTAATTATTAAAATAACACTCGAATTTCCTAATGCAATAGAAAAACTAAAAGTACTTAGATATTTCCCGGCATTTTTCTTTGCAATCATTTTTTCTTACTGGTTCGGAAAATCAATTCTTGCCGAATTCCTATTTGCTTTCATAAGTTCAATTATTCTTATATCAATTCAACTGGTAATTGCCACTAAAAAACATAATAAAGTCTATGTCAATATTGCTACAAACCTGGGGATTAAAAAGAATAAAATCTATTCAAATGTAATTTTTAAAAATATTCAACCATATCTGTTCAATGAACTTATAAGAATTCATTATTACTTGTGGGTGCTTGTAATGGTATATGAATTTATAAACGTGATAAACGGTTTTGGCGGAGTATATAAAACTGCTCTTTTATATAGGGATTTTGCCGGACTGTTTTCTATAGCAATATTAATTAGCGTTCTTATTTTATTCGGCAGTTACTTAATAAATAAAATTCATGAAAAAATATTTTACTGGGAAGAATGATAGAAATTAATAACTTATCTAAAATTTATTCTGATCAATACGGTAATAAAGTTAAACTCTTTGAGGATGTATCATTCCAAATAGATGATAATAAATTAACAGCTATTATCGCTCCGGTTGGTTCAGGCAAATCATCACTATTAAAAATATTATCCGGTTTAGAAAAGCAGAGTAGTGGAGATATTAAAAAAGATATTGACGGTAAAATTGTTTTTATACCCTCCGAACCATCTTCATTTCCATGGTTGTCCGTTTGGGAAAATATAATTTACGGTCTTGAGGAAGTGAATAATGAAAGGATTAATGAGTTAATTAACTTGGTTGGTCTTGAAGGATATGATGAACATTATCCTGCTAACAAGAGTATTGGATTTCGTTTTAGAGTATCACTTGCACGTTCATTAGCACATAATCCCTGTTGTATTTGTATTGATGAACCGTTTAACAGGATGGATCAAATAACAAGAATCGAGATTTATCGACTTATCAGAAAAATAAATAAAGAAACAAATTCAACAATATTGCTGGCAACAACAAACATTACAGAAGCTATTTACCTTTCAAATATAATATTATTAATGGGTGGCGAACCGTCCACAATAATTACCGGTTTCAAAATTGATTTACCTCCATCACAGGATATTTTCAACTTATCGTCAAATGAATTCAATAACTACATTAATGAAGTTGAGAATAATTTTAAGAAAGTCGATTCAAAAAAAGTACTTTACAAATCAATCTGATTTACAAATGAAAGAAAAAATAGAAAATCTTGAAAAACTTAGAGAGGAAGCAAAACTAGGTGGCGGCGAAGCTAAAATAAAACAACAGCATGATAAAGGTAAACTAACAGCACGAGAAAGAATTCTACTTCTTGTTGATGAAGGAAGTTTTCAAGAAATTGATTTATTTGTTAAACACCGCTCAAATGATTTTGGTCTTGATAAACAAAAAATTGCCGGCGATGGTGTAATAACAGGATTTGCAAAAATTGATGGAAGACAGGTAGCCCTCTTTAGTCAGGATTTTACAGTCTTTGGCGGATCACTTTCCGAAACCCATGCTGAAAAAATCTGCAAGATTATGGATATGGCAATGAAGATTGGAATTCCTGTTATCGGTTTAAATGATTCCGGTGGCGCTAGAATTCAGGAAGGTGTTGTTAGTCTTGGAGGTTATGCCGAAATATTTTTGAGAAACACACTTGCTTCAGGAGTAATTCCTCAAATTTCCGCAATCCTTGGCCCATGCGCTGGTGGGGCTGTCTATTCACCGGCTATTACAGATTTTATTTTTATGGTTAAGAATACAAGTCACATGTTTGTTACTGGTCCTAATGTTGTTAAAACTGTAACACACGAAGAAGTTAGCTTCGAAGATTTAGGCGGTGCCGATACTCATTCAGTTAAAAGCGGTGTTGCACATTTTGCATTTGATAGTGAAGTTGAAGTTCTACTTAATATCCGAAAGCTTTTTAGTTACATTCCACTAAACTGGAAGGATTTACCTCCGGAGAAGGAATTTGATTTTAATAACGATTTTATTGTGCCGGTTTTAGATACGATTATTCCGGAAAACCCGAATAAACCCTACGATATGAAAGAGATAATTCATCAACTCGTTGATGAAGGAGAATTCCTTGAAGTCCACTCTAATTATGCCCAGAACATTATTGTCGGCTTTGGTCGTGTTGGAGGTTTATCAGTTGGAATTATTGCAAATCAGCCATCTGTATTAGCTGGAGTGCTGGATATTAATGCCTCTGTAAAAGGTGCACGATTTATAAGATTCTGCGATGCATTTAATATCCCTTTACTTGTCCTTGAGGATGTACCCGGATTCTTACCCGGAACAGAACAGGAATGGAATGGAATTATAAGGCATGGTTCGAAGTTACTATTTGCATTTTGCGAAGCAACTGTACCCAAGATAACCGTAATAACGCGTAAAGCATATGGCGGTGCATACGATGTAATGAATTCGAAGCACATAAGAGGGGATTTTAATTTTGCCTGGCCAAGTGCAGAAATTGCTGTAATGGGTCCAAAAGGAGCTGTGGAAATAATTTTTAAAAAAGAAATCTCTGCGGCTAATGACCCTACAAAAAAATTAGATAGCTTACTATCAGAATACATAACAAAATTTGCGAACCCATATATTGCTGCAGAACGTGGATATATTGATGAAGTAATTATTCCAAGAGAAACTCGTCAACGGTTAATTACTTCTTTCCAACTTTTAAAAACCAAAGTTGATTTGAATCCTAAGAAGAAACATTGCAATCTTCCACTGTAGTTATTGAGAAGCTAACTTATTTAATAACAAAGGGTAAACGCAATTATATCATATTAAACTTGACAAAAAAGTTATAAGAGATTAAATTGCAACCGAAATTCAAACAAATGGAGTGCGCGTGAGAAAAGTTCTTCTAATCATATTTTACATCTTTTTAGTCATCTCTTTTAATGCTTGCAGCACTTTCAATTCTACAACCAGAACTTCTAAAAACTTTAGACCCGATACGACAAAGGTTTCGATAACTTCTATTGTTAATGAAATGCTTGAAAATGCAAGACGGGATTATGTTAATGCTTTGTATAAACAGAAACTGGGCTTTAAAGCTGAAGCTCTCAGTTTTTATGAATCAGCTCTCTCTACCATTAATAAACTAAGTTATTATCCTAACGTTGAAGAAAATGAAGTTTTTATCGAACTTGAAAATTCTATTGTTGAGGACTACAAATCATATGTGGAAAGTATGGAAGAATTACCTGAGAACGTATCCATTAGTGCTTTAGAAGAGTGGATGAACAAAAGAATTCCCGATTTTGACATTGAAGAAGATTCTGTAATTGTTAATAAAGACGATAACAAAAGTATTACAGTAATAGTCGGAGATTTTCCATTAGAAGTGAACAGACATGTTGAACAATACTTAGAATATTTTACAGGACGGGGTAGTAAGTATATTGAACTCTGGCTTTCTAGATCCGGCAAATATTTTCCGATGATGGCCCAGGTATTTGCATCAGAAAAAGTACCGCAACAATTGATTTTTTTAAGTATGATAGAAAGCGGATTAAATCCTATCGCACGTTCATGGGCAAAAGCAATTGGTATATGGCAGTTTATTAAAGGTACTGCTAGAATTTATGACCTTGATATAAATGTTCATATTGATGAAAGGCGTAATCCTGAAAAAGCAACCTACTCAGCTGCTCGTCATTTGCGTGATTTATATTATTCGTTAGGGGATTGGTACCTCGCACTTGCTGCTTATAATAGTGGCGAAGGGAGAGTCCGTAAAGCGATGAGAAGAGCTGGTTCAAGTAGCTTTTGGGAAATCCGTCCTTATCTTCCAAGGGAAACTAGAAATTATGTACCCCAATATATTGCAGTTACATTAATTGCTAGCCAACCGGAAAAATATGGCTTCACTAATATTCAATATGAAAAACCGCATGATTATGCAATCCATAAAATTAATGAAGCGATTGATTTGAATGTACTTGCTAAATGTGCCGGTATTAGTACTGATTTACTTAGAGAAATGAATTCTGAACTCACACAAAATTCAACCCCGCCAAATTATGAAGGTGGTTATCCATTACGTGTTCCAGCCAAATCGTATGATATTTTTGTTGAAAATCTAAAGAACCTTCCTGATGATGCTAAATTACAATTTGTATTACATACTGTCAGCCATGGCGAAACTATTTCTCAAATTGCTTCCAGGTATAATGTTGGAATAACTGAACTTGCAAATTATAATAACATTACTACAAAAAAGAAATTAGCTGCTGGAACAGAATTAAAGATTCCTACTTCGTTTGTTAATTTAGATGACTTAGCAATTAACACTGATATGCTGCCGGCAATTGAAGATGAAATTACAAGTCTTGATGAAAACCCCTCTTATAAATTACAAATAACAACAAATGATAATTCCGACAAATATCGAAAAATGTATCAGGAAATGATGACTGACTCTGTTGAGTTTATAATTCCTGAAGGTAAGACTGCTGTTCAATATGTATTTAAGAGCAAAGATAATCTTGTTGATATAGCCGACTTATTCAATGTTAGAGTTTCCGATCTTAGAAACTGGAATAACCTTCCATATACATCGCGTGTAAAAGTTGGACAGGAAATTACAATTTATGTCCCTGATGAAAAGGTTGAGTACTATTCAAAAATTAATGCTATGAGTGAATCTGAAAAGAATCAGATTTTATTCGTTAATTCTGGTGACACTTGGATTGAGCATCGAATAAGAAACGGTGAATCACTTTCTTCAATCGCTGCAAAGTATGGTGTTACAATTAATCAAATTAAGGAATGGAACAATCTCTCCAGTAATAATATCTATATGGGCAGAAAGTTAGTTATCTATTCCGGCGATCCAAAAAATATATCTAAGAGTAACTCGAACAACAACAATTTAATTACAAGTGGAACATCTAAATATAGAGTACGTAAAGGCGATACAATTGGTGAAATTGCAAGAAAATTTAATGTTAGTGAATTGCAATTACGTAAATGGAACGACCTTAAATCAAATAAAATTCTTGTAAATCAGGAATTAACAATCCATAGTAAAGAGAATGTTAAGTCATTTGGAGATAACACAACTCCAAAGAATTCCAATGTTGTTAGCTATACAATTAAATCTGGCGATGTGTTAGGATCAATTGCAGAACAATATAATGTAAGTGTTGCAGAACTGAAAAGCTGGAATAATTTGAAAAGTGATAAATTAATTGCCGGTAATAAATTACTTATTTATTCTGATTCCAAACCAATTGCTTCCCAACAGGTTGCAAGTAAAAGTAAACAAAATTCACCCAAAAGTAATTTACATACTGTAAAAGACGGGGAATCCTTGTGGACTATTGCAAAATTTTATAAAGTTGTAGTAGCAGATATTATGGCCTGGAATAACTTGACATCTGATAGAGTTAAAATAGGTCAGAAACTGAAAATAATAACTAACTAAAGTTCTTTATTGAAGTTGTAAAAAGTCGTTAGGGGTGCCGGCATAGTAAATGCGGCTGAGAACAAACCCTCGAACCTGATCTGGGTAATGCCAGCGTAGGAAAACGGTTGGAGAAAAATTAAGTGAGCCGTTTTCCAAACGGCTTTTTTATTTCTCAAAAAATTCCGGCTGAACCGGAGGAGGAGTAAAATGAAAAACTTAATTGTTCTTCTAATCTCTTTGTATTCCGTATCCTTTGCACAATTATTTTCTGTTGATGGAAAAGTTCTGAATTCATCAACAAGAGAGTCGATTCCATTTGCCAATATTATCGTTGTTGGTAAAGGAATTGGTACTGCGGCTGATGCTAATGGTTATTTTGTTCTAAAAGGCGAATTTAACCAAGATGATATTCTTCGAATATCACATATCGCTTACGAAACTAAAGAAATTCCTGTCGATTATTTTATCACAAAATCAAAAGAAATATTTTTAGATAGCAAGATTATTACAAGTCAAACCATTCTTGTAAAAGCCACAATCGCCAGAGAAGGAATTACTCCAATCAGCTTTACTAAGCTTAATAGAAAAGATTTAACATCTTCCTATACTACACAGGATATTCCGGAAATATTGAGTTACTTGCCTTCTGCAACATTTTATTCGGAGAATGGAAACGGGCTTGGTTATAATTATCTGAGTATACGTGGTTTTGACCAGCGAAGAATATCAGTTTCTATAAATGGAATTCCACAAAATGATCCTGAAGATCACAACGTATATTGGCTTGACTTCCCGGATTTGGTTGAAAGTACAGAATTAATCCAGGTACAAAGAGGTGCCGGTTCAGGAATTACCGGTTATCCTGCTATTGGCGGAGCAATAAATATTATTACATCTGCTTTTTCGGATAAGCCGAGACTCGAACTAACGGCATCGCTTGGTAATTACAACACAAGAAAATATGGTGCTTCTTTTTCAAGTGGACTGATTAATCAGAAATATTCTTTTTATGCTAAACTATCCCAAACATTAAGCAGTGGTTACCGTAATAATAGCTGGGTTGATTTTAAGTCCTACTATCTTTCAGCCGTTCGATATGATGAAAACATTACAACTCAAATTAACATCTTCGGCGGACCGGTTGCAGATGGACTTGCTTATAACGGTTTACCGAAGTTTGCAGTAAAGGATAAAAATCTGCGCAAAGAAAATTTATCCTATTGGGAAGCAAATAAAAATAATTATACGTATAAAGTTGAAAGAAGACCTGATGAGATTGAAAATTTCTCTCAACCGCATTTCGAATTACTAACTGAAGTTAAGATAAATGATAATCTTATTTTTAATTCAGCTCTTTTTACTGTCTTAGGAAATGGTTTTTTTGATTACGACGGTTCATGGGGAGATACCACATATTTTAGATTAACATCTGAAAATGGTTTTAAACCACTTCAGAATCCGGGAAATGTTTTAATACGCGCTATGGTAGAAAATAAGCAATGGGGCTGGATACCAAGATTAAGCATTAAACATCCTTCTGGTGAATTAATTGTTGGAGGTGAATTAAGATTCCACAATTCTGTTCACTGGGGAAGTCTTAATTATGGAGAGAATTTACCCGCCGGTATTACAAAAGATTATCGATATTACTATTACGAAGGTGCAAAAGATATCTTCAATTTTTATCTAAATGAAAATTATAAGCTTAACGACTATATCAATATGCTTGCCGAGGTTCAAATCGCTTATCATAATTATAAACTGAGAAATGAAAGATATCTTAATAATGAATTTGAGATCGGTAATTTATTTGTTAATCCAAGACTTGGACTTAACTATAAGTATAATGATAGAATTAATTTTTATTTTTCTTATGCTAAGGTATCGCGGGAACCAAATTTAAAAAACTACTATGATGCTGCTGAATCAAGTGATGGAGCAGTACCGCAATTTGAATTAGACAAAAACGGTAATTACGATTTTTCGAAACCATTAGTAAAACCAGAGAATATGAACGGATTTGAACTCGGGACTAATTATAAAGTTAATAACATCGCTTCATCCTTGAATTTGTTCTATATGATTTTTAATGACGAAATTGTTAAGAAAGGTCAGGTAGACCGTTTCGGCCAACCTATTACTGGAAATATGGACAGGACAATTCATTATGGAGTAGAAGGAACAATAAATTACAAACTGAATCAATCATGGGAATTTGTTCTTAACGGGTCATTAAGTAAAAATTATATTAGCAGCGGATCAACATTTATCAAATATAGAGACTCACAATCAGGAATTAAAAAAACTACTCAACTTAATCTGGTGGGTAACCGGATAAGCGGATTTCCTGATATAACATTTAATGCATTAATAAAATACAATTATGATGGGCTTTATTCACAAATTGCATTTAAGTATGTGGGGGATTTCTTTACAGATAATTACGATAATAATCTTTTATCATATGCTCAAAAGTATCCGGGATTAATTGATTATGCAGACAATAAGCTGGATGCATATTTTGTCGTAAATTTATATTCATCATATGAATTTGAACTGGAACCTTATTTCAATAATCTTAAACTCTTTTTTCAGGTAAATAATTTATTCAATAAACTGTATGCTTCATACGGAATAGGTAAAGAGTACTTTCCGGCTGCAGAGAGAAATATTTTAATCGGGATGAAAGTCGGTTTATGAAAAAATGTATTATGCTTGCAAATGGTCAGCCTCCCCAAAAATCAATTGTTAATTTCTTAATTAGGAAAGGGTACTCAACTTTAATATGTGCGGATGGTGGTGCTAATACCGCTATGAAGCTAAAGTTGTTACCTGATTTTATTATTGGCGACTTAGATTCAATTAGTCCTGTAGTATTGGATTATTATAAAGACAAATCAACTATAATTAAAATTAAACGGCAGAATGACACAGACGTTGAAAAATGTTTGAAGTTTGCTATCAAGAATAAATTTAAGGAAGCAATATTATTGGGTGCTACCGGCGACCGGCTCGATCACTCGTTTTGTAACTTTGGAATTGTTTTAAAGTTCTCCAAACAAATATCGGTTTCAGTAATTCATCAGAGATCCATACTACGTGGTTATAGTGGTAATGTTGTTTTAAATACTATACAGGGAGAAGTTATTTCTTTATATGGAATCAAAAGTCAAACACGTATATCATCAACCGGATTAAAATATAAGTTGAACAATATCGCACTACCATTTGGAGAAAAGGAAAGTACAAGTAATATTGCTTTGAAGGAAAAAGTAGAATTAAAAATTACTAATGGAAATATTTTTGTTGTAAGAGACTTTGAACTAATGAAAAAATATGATCTCATTTAGCACGCTTGATATTATAATAATACTTGCATTTTTTGTAGCGCTCGTTGTAATTGGCTTATTACCGGGATTTCGGAAAAAAGTAGGGGACAAGGAAGAGTATCTGCTACATGGCAGAAAAGTTGGATTAATTCTTTTTATTCTTACAAATGTTTCAACATGGTATGGTGGTATTCTAGGTGTAGGCGAATTTACTTACAGGAATGGATTGTTTAGCTGGGTTACTCAAGGCTTACCTTATTACATATTTGCAATAATATTTGCATTTTTATTTGCGCCAAAAATCAGAAATGCTTCTCTTTACACAATACCGGACAAGCTTGAATTAGTATATGGAAAACGAGTAGGTATAATTACATCTTTATTAATTTTTATTTTAGTTTCCCCGGCTCCTTACATACTAATGATAGGAAGTCTAATTAATTTAATTTTTGGTTTTGATTTAGTCCTCTCATTAATTATAGCTACTCTTCTCTCCTCAATTTATTTAATAAAGGGTGGATATAAAAGTGATCTATATACGGATGTACTTCAGTTTTTTATTATGTTTATCGGGTTTGCATTAATTGTATTTTTTTCTTTTAAGAATATTGGCGGAACAGAATTTTTATACAAATCGCTTCCTGAAACTCATCTTAGTATTACCGGCGGAGTTTCACCGTTTTACATGATCGTATGGTTTTTGATAGCATTATGGACATTTGCCGATCCGGGATTTCATCAGCGATGTTATGCCGCAAGAACCGGTAATACTGCAAAATGGGGAATAATAATTTCTGTCTTTTTCTGGTTCCTATTCGATCTATTAACTACAACAACAGGTTTGTTTGCACGTGCCGTTTTACCGGGATTGGAAAATCCCGTTTTTTCATTCCCTATTTATGCTGAAAAAGTATTAGGCAGCGGTATGAAGGGAATATTTTATGCTGCTTTGTTCGCTACAATTATATCTACATCAAACAGTTTTTTGTTTATTAGCGGTACTACTTTTGGTAATGATTTGTTGCCCAAATTATTCGATAAAAAAATATCAGATAAAAATGTTCTCCTCTATGTGAAAGTTGGAATTATTATCTCCGGAATAATTGCAATTATTCTTTCTGCTGCTATTCAATCTGTAATTGATTTATGGTATATAATAGGAAGTTTCTGCATACCCGGAATTATTCTACTAATCTTTGGCGCTTACTTCGAGAAGTTAAGAATACCCGAAACAATAGCATCAATCGAAATAATTGTAGGGTCATCCACAAGTATAGTTTGGCATTTTATTAGAATGGAATTCTCATCAGGTTTTGTAACGATGATTGAACCGATGATAGTCGGTCTATTCTGCGCCGGAATTATTCACATTGTAGGATTGATAATGAAAAGAGAGGTCATCGAATGATAACCTCTCTGAAATTATTATGGTAATAAAATTCCTACTGCAATTACTGTTGTCCACAATCCTCGTTTATCACCCTGGGCAGATTGTGTTACATTAAAGCTTCTTACAATTTTGCCAGTCATTTTATAAACCTGCTCTCTTTCATTCCAAGCTTTTTCAGCATCAAATTCAACACCGAGTGTAGTTGCAAGCATCGTTGCAGCCAGATCTTCAGCATAATCACCTGCAACTTTTTCTGTCTCGCCATATGGATGATGTTCGGAAAGGTAACCGTACATTGTCTTATTAGCCGGAATTGCAACTCCAATTGAAGAAGCAATTAATCTATTTGGTTCGTTTGTAGCGTTGCGGGCCATTACACAATGTGTAATCTGACCCGGTTTTAACAATTTTAATCCCTGGCTTCTTGAAATAACTTTTGCACCGACCGGAAAGATACTGCTAACAGAAACTAAATTGCAGATTTCAATACCGGCACTTCGAAGTGCTAATTCGAATGATGCAAGATATTCTTTATGTTTTCCTACTCCTTTTGTGAAAAAGATTTTTGTTGGAACGTACAATTTTCGTTTC
>JAGVBL010000286.1 GCA_020059785.1 Ignavibacteriales bacterium
AATATCTTGTGGGAAACACCTCTTATTGTGATTATCCGGATGAAGCTAAAAGCATCGAGAAAGTCGGGGATATGCTTACATTTAATTTCGAAAAAATCCTGACATTAAAACCGTATTTAATTTTTATTACTGTAGAGGGAAACACAAAAGAAACTTACGATAAATTCAGCGAACTTGGCTTAAAAGTATTTGTTTCAAATCCGCGAGGGTTTCAAGGAATAAAAAAAACATACCTGGATTTTGCATCGATATTCGGAATAAGAAACAAAGCCGAACTCAAAATTGAGGAATGGAATTCAACAATTGCGGAGATCAAACAGGAATCAGAAAGCTACACTAAGCCGACCATGTATTGTGCTGTTGAGTTTAAACCGATTATGGTAGCTGGAAAGAATACATTTATTAATGAGATAATCGAATTTTGCGGTGGTATTAACCTGGCAGCTGCTTTACCTCAGAATTATCCCGTTCTAAGCAGAGAAGAAATTCTAAGAAGTAATCCCGATTATTTTCTATTTACAGCCCACATGAACGATAAAGTTGAAAATATTATAAACACATATCCCGAATGGAAATCGTTACGCGCCGTCAAAAATAAAAAGGTTTTACTGATTGATAGAAATTTATTCGGAAGGCCGGGACCTCGGTTTGCTGAAGCAGTGGAAACTCTATTTAAGCTTCTTCATCCTCCGGAGTAATGTATTCATCTTCACTTGCAATAAACAGCATTGCACATTTATCGCCTTTAAATTTTCCCTTGGCTTTACAATTCTGATATCGCTCTTTTACTTTCTCAACATTTACATCCGATATGCCAAACATATCCAGTTCTTCACCGCATTCGGCACAGAAAATAACTCTTTTGAGAGGGGCTTCATCTTTATTATGTGTGTAATTCTTTTTTTTCATAGTCATTCATTGGTTCCCAATCCAATCCTTCACACGGCAGTAGATCGAGAGTTGGATGTTTATCATGTAACAAACAAATAATTGCAGTCTTATCAAAATGTTTACAGGTTGAACAGAGCGTGTTCTTAATTATGTCTCTGTTCTTTTCAATAAATAACCTGTATTGAATTGTAGCTGGATGAATTATAACTCCATAAATAGAAATTATACCAAGCCACCACCAGTATTTGTATTCAATATAACCTTGCAGCAACCATAAAGCCGGAATTAATATGGCCGTTCTAATTATTGCCCAGAATATTATTCCGCCCATAAAACTTCTTTCTCTTTGTTAGAAACTTAGTTATTGTAAATGGTAGTGTCAAACCAATTGGCTGTAAACTTTATAGTCCTATTAAATTGATTTTAGTTATACCATATTTTAACTTTGAGCAGTGTAAGATTACCAGAAGACTAAAATTATATTGGATTAAAAATTGGACGAACAACAGAGACCCGAAACAGTACCTTCAACGGCACAAACACCACCGCCAGCTCAAGCAGCAGCTAATACTGATAAACCTCAGCAAAATAAAAGACCATACCGAAAATATTATTACAACAGAAAAAAGTTTAAATCTACCCCGGGTCAACAGGAATTTCCGGTAAGAGAACAACTAAAGTTTTCATTTAAAAAAATATCAATCGTTATCCCTCTTTATAACGAAGAAGATGCACTCCGTCCTTTATATTCCGAACTTAAGAAAGCATTAAAAAATTATTTGTCGGATTTTGAGATAGTCTTTGTTGATGATGGAAGCAACGACCGATCACTGGCAATTATAAAAGAACTTGCACGTACCGATAATAAAATTAAATACGTTAGTTTTAGGGCTAATTACGGTAAGTCGGCGGCTCTGCAAGTTGGTTTTAAGCATTCAACGGGTGATGCAATAGTTACAATGGATGCCGACCTTCAGGATGATCCGGCAGAAATTCAGAATCTTTTGGTTAAACTTGGCGAAGGATACGATCTTGTTTCTGGTTGGAAAAAGAAAAGATATGATCCGTTCATAAAAAAAATATCTTCCCGATTTTTCAATTTTGTAACACGGGTATTAACAAGAATAAAGATACATGATTTTAATTGCGGACTAAAAGCATATAGAAAGGAAGTTGTACATTCAATAAATGTTTACGGTGAGTTACACAGATATATTCCAGTACTTGCAAAGTGGAGAGGATTTTCAATTTCCGAAGTAGTTGTAAAACATCACCCGCGCCGTTACGGAACAACGAAGTTCGGAATATCACGCTTCTTTAAAGGTTTTATTGATTTAATAACTGTTATTTTTACTACACGATATGTAAAACGCCCTATGCATTTATTCGGATTCGTAGGATTAATAGCAGCCTTCGCTGGATTTATTATCAGTCTTTACCTTACTTACGAAAAATTTATTCTTGGTATTGGTATTAATAACCGTCCAATTTTCTTCCTGGGTATTTTGCTAATTATTGTTGGTATTCAATTCTTTGCCATCGGTCTGATTGGTGAATTGATTGTTCATACCAACCAGGACGAAAAGGAGTATGTAATAAAAGAGAAGAAGTAAGAAAGTTCTGCTTAATTATTATTCATACTTCATAATTCATTTTATCTTACATCCGGTATCAATTTGCTTTTCCATTAGAGAATATTCTATCCAAAAATTCTTATTTTTGAACACACTTTAGGGATATTAAGATGAAATTTCACGTCGTATCCGGTGCGTGCGGATTTGTTGGTAGGCATACTGTATTACAACTATTGAAGCGAACACCCGATAATATTATTATGGTTGATGACCTCTCGGTTGGAACACATCCCTCTACATGGTTACCGAATTTTACTTCCAGAAAATTGAAAGATGTTGAAATAATAGGTAAAGAAGAAAGATTGTTTTACTGGCAAATGGATTTCAGAAAGTTTCTGCATAAAATTCAGGAAGATCCTAATTGGCTTAAGAATGAATACGGGTTGAATTACGAATTAGGAGATGCGTTCCATTTTGCTGCGATTGTAGGCGGCCGTGCAAAAATTGAAGGCGATCCGATGGCGGTTGCATTAGACCTTTCAATAGATGCTGAGTTTTTTAACTGGATTGCAAAAGCAAAACCCGAACGTGTTCTATACCCAAGTTCGTCCGCTGCTTATCCAATCAATATGCAGACAGAAAGCGAAGCTGTTGCACTTAAAGAAGCCGATATTAATATTGACGGCTATACATTAGGAATGCCCGATTTAACTTACGGCTGGACAAAAATGACGGGTGAATTTCTTGCGAAGATAGCAGCACGTAACTATGGAATTTCAATTGTATGTATCCGTCCATTCTCGGGTTATGGCGAAGATCAGGATTTGAGTTATCCTGTTCCGGCTATTGCAAGACGTGCGGCACGTAAAGAAAATCCATTCGAAGTTTGGGGCTCGGGTAAACAGGGGCGCGACTTTGTTCACATTGATGATATAATGGATTGTATGTTCTTAGCAATGGATAAAATTCATGATGGAACAGCTATTAATATTGGCTCGGGAGTACTTACCTCATTTATCGATCTTATAAATTTGTTTAGCAAATTTGCCGGTTATACACCAACTATTAAACCGTTACTGGATAAACCTGTTGGTGTCCATTCGCGCTACTGCGATATGAGTTTTGTTAAAGAAAGATTGGGATGGGAACCCAAAATTTCTCTTGAAGACGGTATGAAACGTGTTTATGATGTTGCACTCGAAAATTTAAAACGGGAGAAGTAATAAGTGAAATCGTCAGCTTTATCATCCCCCATTTTCAATTCTCAATTTTCAATTACGTTATGAAGCGAATTGTAATCTTTGGTCCCGGTCCTCTCTTTAAAGGAGGAATTGCTAATTATACTTCTTCTCTGGCTAAAGCTCTTTATAAAGAAGGTGCTGAAGTTCATATAGTATCGTGGACTCAAATGTATCCATCTATTTTTCCGCGGGATCTTATTGATAGAAGCAGCAAATCCAACATGTTAGAAAAAACAAAAATCTATGTTCATTATATAACCAACTACAATAATCCGTTTACATGGAAAAGGACAGTAAAAATAATTGATGATCTTAAGCCGGCTATTGTTATTGTTCAATGGTCAGTTTCTATTCAGGGATTGCCCATTGGTTACATTACAAAAAAATTGCGGAATGTCTGCAATGCAGAAATAATCTTCGATCTGCATGTGGTTAAACAAAAGGAAACGAGTTTAATAGATGGACTTATGTTAAGATACGCCCTTTCAAAACCGCACTCTTATATTGTTCACTCTTTAAAAACATATGAGGAATTGAGATCAATCTTTCCCGGCAAGGAATATAAACTGATTGATAACGAACGACGTACAAAATTATCGTCCCCTCCACAAGTAATTAAGCTCTATCATCCCGTATACGACATGTTTGCACCCGATCCATATTTCGACAAAGAAAAACAGAAATCGGAATTGGGTTTACACAAACATGTATTTCTCTTTTTTGGATTTATAAGAAAGTATAAAGGGCTTCATAACGTCATCAATTCATTTGCAAAACTTGCTAAGGACAGGAACGATGTTTCGCTCCTAATTGTCGGGGAATCTTTTTGGGAAACACTGGATCCTAAAAAACTTTCTACAAAAATTAAACGGAAAGTATTCGGCTTTATTAAGAAAATATTGGTTAAGAGATCTGATGATGAAACAAATTATAAGCCGCTTGAATTAATTGAAAAACACGGCATTGGCGATAAAGTAATTGTGGTTAATCGTTATGTTGGCAATGAAGAAGTTCACAAATATTTTCAGGTAGCGGATTGTAATGTTCTGTTTTATCTTGTTGCAACACCTTCGGGGGTAGAATCGATTGCATATAATTTTAGACTGCCGTCTATTGCAACTAAAGTCGGTCATTTCCCCGAAACAATAATTGACGGTTATAATGGTTATCTTGCCGAACCTGAAAATATTGAATCGATGTATGAAACAATGAAGCGATTTATTGATAAACCGATTCCACCGGAAAATGTTGAAGAGAAATCGAAACAGATGAGCTGGGAGAATTATGCTAAATCAATACTAAATTATTCCTAATTCTATTTTCGAATAAATTAAAACAAGTTTTAAACAGGAGAATAAATGACCAAGCAACAAAAGAAACAAACCAGGAAATCTTCGGAAATCGGTTTTTCATTCGACAAAATTATTCCCGAAAAATACCAGACGCTTTTCTTCCTGTCGGTTATATTTGTTCTAATTATAATTTTCTTTTCGCCGGTTGTATTTGGTGGTAAGACAATTGCATCCGCAGATTTTTTACAGGGGAAAAGTTTGCGTGAGTACGCTACTAAAGAGAGGGATGGATTATCGCTCTGGAATCCACACATCTTTTGCGGAATGCCGGCAGTTGTTACCGCACTCTCTCCGCGCTGGTTCGATTTAACTTCTGCAATTTATTCAATCTTATCTTTGGCGTTTTATTCAGTAACCAGCGATTACAGCATAACATATCTCTTAAGCTTTATTATACTTGGTTTTTCTGCATACTTTTTAATGAGGGAGTTTGGACAAAGTAGAGGCGTAAGCTTTCTAACTGCTGTTGCTGTAATATTCAGCACCGGGATAAGTGTTTTGTTTTTTATAGGTCACATTACAAAGCTTAAAAGTTTGGCAGTCTTTCCCTTTATCCTATTAATGTTATTCCGGTTTCAGAAAAAAATAAAAATAGTTGATGCGCTTTTATTTACAATTGGTATTCATCTGCTGGCATTGGGTGCACACGTTCAAATTGTGTTTTATTTTCTTCTTACAATATTCATCTATTTTATTTACTATTTCATCAGGTCATTTATAACAAAGGACAAACCTCTTCAGAAGCAGCTTGTTAAATCATTACTGGTATCTGCCGCCGCATGTATTGTTGCATTGATGATGTCTTTCGATACATATTCGCAGCTATATGAATACAAGCCTTATTCAACCCGCGGAACAAAAAGTGTTACAGAGCTTAATAGCCCCGCTGCACAATCTCAAACAAACTCTTATGAATATAATACAAGCTGGTCGTTCTCGCCCGGTGAGTTAATGACGTTTATTGTTCCTTCTTATTATGGATTTGGTAAATCAACTTATAACGGACCATTATCTCAGAACAGGGATGTTGAAGTAAATACTTACTTCGGACAAATGCCGTTTGTTGATGCTGCAATGTACATGGGTGTAATTGTCTTTGCGTTTGCAGTTTTCAGTATGATTGTTAGAAGAAAAGATCCGCTGGTTCAGTTCTTAAGTGTTGTTGTTATTTTCTTTATCCTGATCTCATTCGGAAAAAATTTCCCTCTCATTTATAATTTGATGTACTACTATTTCCCGTTCTTCGATAATTTCCGTGTTCCTTCAATGATACTTCATGTTGTTCAGATTCTAATACCGGTACTTGCGGGATTGGGTGTTATGGAATTATTCAAATTAAGAGAACAAAAAAATCCGGGCGTTGAAAAGGGAATTAGAATAACAGCACTTGTTTTCTCGGGACTATTCTTATTTTCTTTGTTATTTAGTTCGGGTGTTTCATCATGGTTTACAGAGAGAGTAGCCGAATATTCTTCTTCGCTTGGTAATTCCCAGCAAGCACAAATGTTTAATGCGTTGCAAAAATATATGTCCGATATGTTTGTTGGAGACCTGATTATTGCATTTGCAGTTCTTACACTTTCCTTCTGGATTGCATACGCATATTTAACATTAAAGGTAAACAAAGAACTTCTTATACTTTCTCTAAGTCTGCTTGTGTTATTCGATCTGTTTAGAATCAGCAGCCGCGGTGCAGTGTATGAGGACATTAATTACATAAATCAATTATTCCAGAAACCGGATTACATTTCTGTAATAAAACAACAGAATGAAAAAGAGCCATATAGAATATTAAATCTTAAGCAGGATGGTTCACTCGGCAGCATTTCACAAAATTCCAATTTCAATGTTTACTTTTTGCAAGAAGATTTTTACGGTTATTCAGCAGCAAAACCAAGAAGTTATCAGGACCTTATGGACGTAGTCGGTCCTACAAATTATACTCTATGGAAAATGCTTGGTGTTAAATACCTTGTTACTAACAAACCGTTTCCATTTGAATTCTTTACTACTATCTATTCATCGCCGGATTCAACTACATTTGTCCACAGAAGCGATAGTTCCCTTTCAAGAATTTATTTTGTTGATAGAGTTGATAGCAAACCTGCAATCGAATTATTGAATGCAATTAAAGCAAATACATTCGATCCGAAAGAAGTTGCATTTGTAGAAGACACAAACCTCAAAACCGATAAACCCGGCAAGGATGCTTATGCAAATATTACGGAATACAAAGATGAGTATGTTTCTGCCGAAGTGAATTCAACAGGAAACAACTTCCTTTTCCATGGTACCACATACATGCCCGGATGGAAAGCTTATATTGACGGAACTGAAACGAAAGTTTATAAAGCTAATCATGGATTCCAGGGTATAATAGTTCCTTCCGGAAAACATAAAGTAGAGTTTATATATAAACCGGCTGGATTTGAATTTGGAAAGTTTACTTCCCTTATTCTTAATATTCTTTTGCTTGGCGGAATAATTGTCCTGGTATTTGTAATAAAGAAAAAAGAATAGGTTGAAGGAGAAAGTACTAAATACATTTAAGCACTCTGCTGTTTACAGTTTAGGAAATATTGCATTAAAGGGAATGGGGATTATTACCCTTCCCATTTACCTTAATTATCTTACAAAAGCAGAAGTAGGTACTTTTGGCTTACTCGATATAACGATTAATATTATTTCCGAAGTATTGATTCTCGGTCAGGCAAATTCAATTATTCTTTTTGAAAACAAAAAGGATTACGAGGTAAAGCGGAGTTCTGTTTTTTTTACTATCACCTCTTTCGTAATTCTGATAAATATAATATTTATTCTAATTGCAGAATTTTTTGGAGTTTCACTTCTTTCTCTTTCTAAAGGAACACGCGATCTAACAACTTATCTTCATTTTATTATTTATATAAGTTTGATTCGTGTTCTTAACAATCTCTTTATGAATAAACTACGCGCCGAGGAAAGATCGAAATTCTTTACGGTTTTAACATTCATTAAAATACTCGTTTTTATATCGTTAATTTTCTATACCGTTGTTCATCTAAACCTTTCAATTGCAGGAATTCTCTATTCATACTTAATAAGCGAGTTAATAGTTTTAATAATTATTCTTCCGGGAATGATTTCTAAAATGAAACCGGTGTTTGAAAAAGATGCACTAAAAGAAGCATTACGGTTTGGAACCCCGTTAATCTTCACTTCTGTTGGAATCTTAATTCTGAATTTGAGCGACAGATATTTGATTAACCTTTATTTGAACCTGGAAGAAGTTGGCACATACGATATTGCATATAGAATTGCCGGAATTGTAAATATGTTTTTAATTCTTCCGTTTAATCAGGCAATGTTACCCTCTGCGTTTAAAGAATATAACAACCCTGAAAGCCGTAGGTACTTAAGCAAACTTATGACTTATATGTGCTTTGTTACTATCTGGGGTGGACTTGCAATCTCCGTATTCAGTGAAGAAATTATTTTAATACTGGGGAATAAAAATTATGTAGCTGCAAACATCTATATTCCGTTTATTGTTCTTGCTTACGTTTTAAGTGCTATGCGTAATGTGGCTTCTAACGGATTACTCTTTGCAGAAAAAACATTTATAGTTGCGCTTATTACAATCTTAGCGGGCTTACTGAACATTATATTAAATATTCTCCTTATTCCTGTTTACGGAACAATTGCTGCTGCTTACACCACTTTAATTTCCTTTGCTGTTTTTTACATTATCACCTACTTAACTGCAAACAGATATTATAAAATTGATTATGAGAATATGAAGATCCTAAAGCTGATTGTTTTAGGAGTAGTTTTGTTTGTTGCCCAGGGATTTTTAGTAATCGAACCCTTTACTTTACAATTATTTTTAAAGTTAATTACTGTTGTTCTCTTCCCGTTTTTATTATATATAACTGGATTTTATGAAAAGATAGAGTTAGATACTATAATTGCAGGTATTAAGAAAATGAAAAGTCCTGCCCAATTAATAAAAAGTTTACTAAACAAATGAGCGCACCAAAGATATCAGTAATAATTTGTACTTATAACCGGGATAAATTTTTACCGGGCGCCCTCGAGGCGCTGACCAATCAATCGCTCTCAAAAAACGCATTTGAGATTCTGATTATTAACAACAATTCTACCGACAACACGGAAACGATTAGTAAAAATTTTATAGATAGCCACAAAGAACTTAATGTGAAATACTTTGTCGAGATGCAGAAAGGGTTATCCTCTGCAAGAAACAGGGGAATAAAAGAAGCATCTTCAGAATTAATCGCTTTCATCGATGATGACGCAGAAGTATCTACTGATTACCTGAAGACTGCTGTTGAGTTCTTTTATAATAATCCGGACGTTGATGCTATGGGCGGAAAAATTACTCCGGTATTCGAGTCTGGTAAAGAACCCGAATGGCTTTCAAAATATATGTGGGGACTTGTAACAAAAGCCGATTATGGGAATCATATTCGAGAATACCCCGGTTCAAAATCTCCATACGGTTGCAATATGGCTTTTAGAAAGAAAGTATTAACAGAAGTAGGGATGTTTAATACAGACTTATTATTTAGAAGTGAGGACAAATATATTTTTTACCAGTTAAGGAAACACGGCAAAAAATTTCTCTATCACCCCGGTTTTGCGGTACTTCATCATATAGATGATAAAAGAATAACCTACGATTCAATAATGAAAATCTCTTATGAAGTAGGTGCCGGCGAAAGAGATCGGATAAAGAGCGAAGGAATTATCAGGCACATCGTAAAAGTAGCTGAATATAAAATTAAATTAATTGCCGCATTATTTATTGCGCTCGGCTTTTTTATTAAGTTTGATTTCAAAAAGGGAGAATATCTTATAAAGAACAGATGGCTTACACTCATCGGCTTCTTTAAGATTTAGTTAAACATGATTAAGATCCAGATTTTTTTAACCGGTTTTTTCTATTCTCTATTTTCGATTATTAAGATATTTATACTATCTCGTTTTAGTACTTCAATAAAAAAACATCGGGTAAAAGAAGAAGACATAGTAATTCTTGCCAACGGACCAAGTTTAAATAATGACCTCGAATTATATTCTACTTTCATAAGCTCCAAAAAAAATTATGCGTAAACTTTTTCGCATTATCAACTGAATACGAAAATGTAAGACCGGAATATTATGTGCTGGCAGCGCCTGAATTCTGGCTTATTAAAACATCCGACTATTTCAAAGAGCAAAAGGAAAATCTTATAAACTCTCTTACAAATAAAACCGGATGGGAAATGTTAGTTTTAATTCCATTCCAGGCAAAGGATTCTGAATTTGTAAGACGAGTATCAAAAAATAATTTTATCAAGTTTCTTTTCTATAATAACACACCGGTTGAAGGACTTCAATCAATTTCCCATTTACTATTCAGACTGAATCTTGGAATGCCTAGACCTCATAATGTTTTAATTCCATCAATATTTTTGTCGTTGAATCTTGGATTTAAGAAGATTACCATTTTCGGAGCGGATCATTCATGGCACGAAGAAATTAAAATTGACGAATCGAATACCGTTACGGTTAATCACGAGCATTTCTATGACGGCAGTAAAGTACAAATGCCTATGTACAAACTTGAAGGTGAAAAATATTTTATTCATGACGTTTTCAGGAAACTTCATTTTGCATTCAAAGGATATTTTGTTTTAAGGGCTTATGCAGAATCGTTAGGCGCCAAAATTCTTAATGCGAGTTCAAAAAGCTATATAGATGCTTTTGAAAGAATTAGAATTCACTAACCATATTTAATAGTTCAACTAATCTAATCGCAATATTTCCGCAATCTGTTTCTTCTATCCGGTTTTTGTTTTTTCTTGAGATCAAATATTTTAACTTTGCACACCACTATTCTAAATGGAGGTTTTATTGAGTTCAAAAAACTTAGCGTCCCGGATTTTTGACAAATCATTAGATTACATTGAATTAGTAGGAAACAAACTTCCCCATCCGGCAACTTTATTTGGTATTCTCGCATTAGCAGTTGTATTTGTATCGTGGTTAGGAAATTTACTTGCATGGGAAGCAATTCATCCCGCAGATGGTTCAAGAATAACCGTAAAAAGTCTGGTTAATGGCGACGGATTAAGATGGATTTACACAAATGTAACACACAATTTCGTAAACTTTCCGCCTCTCGGTTATGTACTTGCTGTAATGATAGGGATTGGTGTTGCAGAGGGATCGGGTTTGTTTACTTCGATGATACGTTCACTTGTACTTAATGCGCCCAAAAAGCTTATTACCGGTTCTATTGTACTTGCCGGAATAATTTCACACCTGGCATCAGAAGCCGGATACGTTATTTTAATTCCACTTGGTGCTTTAATTTTTCATGCTCTCGGAAGACATCCGATGGCGGGATTAGCTGCAGCGTTTTGCGGTGTAAGCGGTGGATTCGGCGCTAATTTTCTTATCGGTTCTGTCGATCCAATTCTTGCCGGATTGTCGCAGTCGGCAGCGCAAATAATCGATCCTGATATAACCGTTAATGCCGCAGTAAATTTTTATTTCATGTTTGCTTCGGCTTTTTTAATAGTTGTATTAGGTACATGGGTAACAGAAAAAATTGTTGAACCGCGTTTAAAAAGTTACGAAGGTAATGCTGAAAAAATTCCTGTTGAAGAAATGACTCCAATCGAAAAAAAGGGATTGAAATGGGCAGGAATAAGTTTACTTATAATTATTGTGCTCCTTGCATTAACTATTATTCCGGAAAATGGATTATTCAGAAATCCCAAAACCGGCGAGGTGCTTCACTCCCCTTTCTTCGATGGAATAATTACGGGCATTCTTATTTTCTTTCTTGTACCCGGTTTTGTTTATGGAATAATTGTTAAGTCAATTAAAAATGATAAAGACATGATGAAACATATCATCAAGTCGATGGGCACAATGGCAACATATATTGTTCTTGTTTTCTTTGCTGCACAATTTGTTTATTTCTTCAGGTACAGTAATCTGGGATTGATCTTTGCTATTGAGGGCGCTCAGTTCCTAAAGAATATCGGTCTAACAGGAATTCCTTTAATTGTAATGTTCGTATTGTTAGCTGCATTTATCAACATGTTTATGGGAAGTGCCTCTGCAAAGTGGGCAATAATGGCTCCCGTTTTCATTCCGATGTTTATGCTGCTCGGTTATCATCCGGCTTTAACCCAGGCAGCATTTAGAATCGGGGACTCGGTTACAAATCTTATTAAAACAATGATGAGCTATTTTGCACTTATTGTTGCATTCGCTCAAAAATATAATGAGAAGTATGGCATTGGAACAATTATTTCTACAATGATTCCTTACACTATTATCTTTACAATATTCTGGACTCTATTGCTTGTTGTTTGGATGTGGATCGGATTACCAACCGGACCCGACGGACCGCTGTATTTAAACTAACCGCTAAAAGAGGCGTTTAATATTTCGCCTCTTTTCATTTTCTACACTAGAAATTTTAGTCTCTATTAGAATAATAATTTTCATAAATTTGCTCTTAGTTAAAGAAGAGGACTTATGAACGGAAAGACCATTCTAATTACCGGCGGAACAGGATCATTCGGCAAAAAGTTTGTTGAAACCGTCCTTAAAAAATTTAATCCGAAGAAAATAATTATTTACAGTCGCGACGAATTAAAGCAATTTGAAATGCAGAACGATTCCAGGTATAGAAAGAACGGAGTATTAATGCGTTATTTCATCGGGGATGTTAGAGATGAAAAACGTCTTGTAAGAGCAATGGAAGGTGTTGATATTGTTATACATGCCGCAGCACTTAAACAGGTCCCCGCTGCAGAATATAATCCGTTTGAAGCTGTTAAGACAAATATTATCGGCGGTCAGAATGTAATTGATGTGTGTTTTGAGTCGGGTGTAAAATATGTAATTGCATTAAGTACGGATAAAGCTGCTGCGCCAATTAATTTATACGGTGCTACAAAACTTACATCGGATAAACTATTTATTGCTGCTAACAATTATCGCGGAACACGCGACATAAAGTTTTCTGTTGTACGTTATGGAAATGTAATGGGAAGCCGCGGTTCTGTAATTCCTTTCTTTATCGAAAAGAAAAAATCCGGGCTTCTGCCTATTACAGATGAAAGGATGACCCGATTTAATATAACTTTACAGGAAGGTGTTGATTTTGTGTTATCATGTTTAGATCGAATGTGGGGCGGTGAATTGTTTGTACCAAAAATCCCTTCGTTCAATGTAACCGACCTTGCAAAAGCAGTTGCTCCCGAATGTAAAGTTGAAATTGTCGGTATTCGTCCCGGTGAAAAGATTCATGAGGAAATGATAACCGAAGCCGATGCAATGAATACAATTGAATTTGAGAATTACTTTGTAATTCTCCCCTCGGTTCAGCTTGGCGATAACCCCGCATTAAAATTATGGGATACGGAGAAATTCAGAGCAACAAGTAATTCCAAAGTGGGTAAGTTCTGTGAATTCGGATTTAAGTATAATAGTGGAACAAACCCATGGTTCCTTTCTGTAGATGAATTGAAGAGCTTGATCAAAAATAATGTGATTGGTGATTAGTGATTGGTGATTGGAAGAAGATGTGTGTGCTGGTTATCGGTGGTCGGTGATCTGAGGGATAATTGTAAGCATTTTGACGAATAAATGTTTTTTTGGGGGGGTAAGATTGATGGAGAATAAGATAAAGTCATTTGAGGATTTGGAAATCTGGAGATTATCACATTCTCTTGTATTAGAGATTTATAGAATTGTCAAATCATTTCCAAAAAGTGAAAATTATATTCTTACAAAACAGATAATTAGATCCGCACAATCAATTCCGGCTAATATTGCCGAGGGGATGGGAAGATATTCCAAGAATGAGTTGGTTCAGTTTTTAATAATTGCAAGAGGTTCAGTTGAAGAAACCAAATATCATCTAATTCTTGCGAGAGATTTAGAATATATTGATTCCAACACATTTGAAAACATGCAAAGTAATTACACTCTATTAGGGAAAAAAATAAATTCATTAATCTCATCAATCAAAAAAAAATGAAAAATAAGAAATCAAATCTCACTGAACTAACGATTCAAAACATAGATTCGTTAACAAAGCTCCGGAAAACAGATAACCGACAACCGAAAACATACTATTACGGCAAGCAGACAATAGATAGCTCGGATATAAAAAGCGTAGCGAAGATTTTACCTTCTCAATTTATTACACAGGGTCCCATATCCCAGCAATTTGAAAAAGAATTATGCGATTACTTCGGATCAAAATATGCCTCGGTAGCAGCTAATGGAACCGCTGCACTTCACTTAATTGCTCTTGCGCTCGGATGGGAAAAAAATGATG
>JAGVBL010000002.1 GCA_020059785.1 Ignavibacteriales bacterium
AAAAAAAATATGACATCCCGTTAGATAAAAAAATATTACTGCACATTGGACATATTCGTAATAATAGAAATCTTCAATTTCTGATTGACGTTAATTCTGAAGTAAATTTATTGGACTACCATATTTTAATTGTTTCCAGCACACATTTTGTTAAGGACCTTGTCTTATATAACAGATTAATCAAATCAGGCATTATTGTCAAAACCGGCTATTATGAAAACATCAATGAATTCTACTCTTTAGCCGATTGTTATATTTTTCCTGTAAAAGGATTAGAATCGGATTATTTCCCTGCATCGTTGGAAGAAGTTGGTGTTATCGATATGCCTCTCTCTATTCTGGAAGCAGTTGCATCGGATCTACCTGTGTTAAGTACTGAAATCGATTCAATAAAAACTCTCTGTTCTATCCATAATATCCACTGTCCAATAATATTTTGGGACGGAAGTTTACCCGATTTTATTAATAAATTAAAATCTTTGCAACCGGCTGATATAGTAAGTTCTCAATTCAAAGAATTAATTTCAGATAATAATTTCAAAAATACACTGACCGGTTATTACAGTGCTATTTTAAGCTGAAGATTATGAAAAAAATAATTTACCTGTTAGGAACAGATGGAGCCGGTAAAACTACTTTAGCAAATAACTTACTTGAGCATTATAAAAAAAGTAATATACCATTCAATTATTTCTATGCCAGGCATTTTCCGGTATTACTTAAAATACTTAAAGTAATTGGCCGAAGGACAGTCCTCAAAACGACAGATGAGTTTCTGAACTATAATGAGTACAAAAGCAGAAAAAATAATTTTTTTAATAAGCATAAGGTTATTGCGCGTGTTTATGCTTCTATATGGGTTGTTGATTATCTTTTAATTACTTTTATTAGATTTCTGCCTATAAGAATATCAAACAAAAATATTTTGATTGATCGTTTCTACATTGATGCAGCAATTAATATAACCGAAAGCACCTGTTTAACTATATCTGAATTTAATACGGTTCTTAATTTTTTTGAATTATTCTTTCCCGTTCCTCAAAAATGCTTTTTTATTGATGTAAATCCTGAAATTGCTTTTAAAAGAAAAAATGATATTCAGTCGATTCAGTATCTGGAAGAAAAAAGAGCTGCATATATTAAACTGTCTAAACGATATAATTTTATTATGATTAACGGTGAAAATAATATTGATGATGTATTTATTGCGGTTAAAAATTTTGTAGATAGGTTTATTCTTGAAAAATAATAATCATAATATCCTCTTTGTCCATGCTAATAATTATGACGTGGGAGGGGCAGATTATTGCCTCCTTAAAATGGCTTACGAAATTAATAAACGCGGCTTTAATGTTTTTGTGCTCCTTGGTAAAAATACAAGAATTGTTGACCTATACAAAAAATATAACTTAGATGTTATTGTTGCTCCTATTTTACGTATTCAAAGTACAAAGAATCCGACAAGACTAATCAGCTACATTTACTATTTAATTCGTTCGGTATTTATAATAATCAGCGCTATTAATAAATACAGGATCGATGTTATCCATTCTAACGATCTGTTGGATTTTTCCGCAAATATTGCTGCAAAACTTAAAAATAAAAAATCAATTCAGCATGTGAGGATGAATGCTCCGGGGATTCTAAAAATATTTTTAAGAAAAATAACTCTTCTTTTTGATGACCATATTTTGTGTGTCTCCAATGGTTTAAGAAATCTATTGTATAATACTAATGATAAGAAAGCAGAAGTACTATACGATTGGATTGATCTCAATCTTGTTGAACATAATAATAGTTACTCTAATCTTAGAGCAGAACTTAATATTTCTTCAGATACTAAAATTATTGGCTGTTTAAGTAGAATTGAATATTGGAAAGGTCAGCATGTCCTGATTGAAGCTGCAAGTATAGTTTTAAAAAAATATAATAATTGTATATTCCTTTTAGTTGGTGGTACTGTGCGAGGAAAAGAGTCGTATTTTGAAGAATTAAAATCAACAATAACAAATTATAACTTAGAAAAGAAAATACTTTTATTAGGAGAAAGAAAAGATATTAGTAATTTGTATTCGCAATTCGATTTTTCGGTTCATTGTTCTGTTGAACCCGATCCCTTCCCCGGTGTCGTTCTGGAATCTTTAGCAAATAATTGCCCGGTCATTGGAGCTAGAGCAGGTGGTGTACCTGAAGAAATTAGTGAATATCATACAGGTTTATTATATCAACCGGGTAATAATAAAGAATTAGCTGATAAAATTGTCTATCTTCTTGAACATCCCGAAATTCTAGATAAAATGAGAATAAATTCAAAACCAGATGTTTTGGGAAAGTTTAATAAAGAGCGCTTAATAAATCGACTAATTGATTATTATAGGATTACAAGTTGAATAATATGTCTGGATTAAATGCAAAATTGATCAGAATAATCGGTTCTCCCTTCATAAAGGAAGAAAATGTTTTAACGAATGATGATGAATTATTGAGTCTTTATGATTTAGCATTTAAAAACCGTGTTGCACTTCTTTATTTATCCAAATATAGAAGAGTTGATTGGAAACCTCTTCTGGAAGAAAAATATCAGGCACTAAAAAAACGTGAGGAATTGACTTATGATGTAATCTCTAATATTGCAGCCAAATTAAATGCTTTTGATAAAAATAATTATATTATCTTCAAATCTATTAAACCATATCCTTCAACTCCAAACGATACTGATGTCATCTGGCTTGGTACAAAAGAAAAATATAATGAAGCAAATAAATATTTATTGAACAATGGGTATATCTTTCATGAATGGGCTCCCCAGCAGAAAACTTATTTTGATGAACGGGGAAAGAATTTTATTGGGAAAGGAAAAAAGGGGGGAATTTATTATATCGATTTCTATGAAGAAATATCAACAGACTACTACGCTTACACTAACAAACATTCACTAAAAAAATTTATTGTTGAACGAGAAATAAATGGTATTAAAGTTAATTTATTGGCTCCTGAACCCGAATTGGCAATTATTATGTTCCATTCTGTCTTCCCGGAAAGAACTTTCCAATTAGAACATTTTTTTGTCCCTCTATTTTATTTCTCTAATAACAATTTCAACTTGGAGCTTTTTCTTAATTATGTCAGAAATCATAAGATGACTTATGCGGTTAAATCCAATATCTCACTCTTAAAAATAATCCATCAAAAGTATTTTAATATTATC
>JAGVBL010000224.1 GCA_020059785.1 Ignavibacteriales bacterium
GAATTGCAATTCAAGATTTCTAAAAACAGTCTTAAATACTTTGATAATATGACAGGTTCCTGGGAATTTGAGGAAGGTAATTATCTATTTATGGTTGGTAGTTCTTCAAGAAATATTCTGATAGAGAAAAAACATTATGTTAATTAAATTGATTAAAGAACTGTATCTATCAATGATTAGAAAAATCCTTTTTTGTTGTGTAATTATTCTCACGATTGTAAATCATTCTTCAGGTCAGGTTTCATTTACTTCGTCGAATTTACCAATAATTGTCATTAATACTAATGGACAGACAATTCCAGATGAACCTAAAATTACAGCGGATATGGGAATAATTTATAATGGAGAAGGAAAGAGAAATAATTTGACAGACCAGTTTAATATATATAATGGTAAAATTGGAATTGAAAAAAGGGGTCATTCATCACAAATGTTCGATAAGAAACAATATGGAATTGAACTGCGGAATAATAATGGTAATGATATTAAAGTTTCCATATTAGGAATGCCTGAAGAAAGTGATTGGGTCTTAAATGCATCTTATATTGATCGTTCTTTGTTACGTAATGTTTTGGCTTATAAACTTTCAAATGATCTAGGAAGATATGCATCGAGAACACGTTATTGTGAACTTGTTCTTAATGGTGAATATAGAGGAATATATATTATTCAGGAAAAAATAAAGAGAGACAAAAATCGTGTAGATATTAAAAAGATAAATAAAACGGATAATTCTGGTGATGCTCTTACAGGTGGATATATAATTAAAATTGATCGAGTTGACCCGGGGGATAAATATTGGACTTCTCCTTACCCGGCGGTATTAGGGAGTACAAAATCTCCTATTACTTATATTATTGAATACCCTAAAGCATCGGATATTACTGCTGAACAATTTATTTACATTCAGAATTATGTAACTGAATTTGAGAAAATTATGCGTTCTGCATTTTACAGAGACCCTTTTGCTGGTTATTACAACTATATTGATATTGATGCTTTTGTTGATTATTATTTGATAAATGAGTTTTCCAAAAATACTGATGCCTACCGTCTGAGCGCTTTTATGTATAAAAACAAGGATAGTGAAAAAGGTAAATTGGTTATGGGGCCGGCATGGGATTTTGATATTTCATTTGGTCTTGCAGATTATGACGATGGATTTAGTCCATCTGGTTGGCAAGCATTGAAGCATTATGAAGGATTATGGAACGCACCTTTCTGGACAACTAATTTAATGATTGACCCTGTTTTTAAAAATAAACTTGCTAAAAGATGGCATGAATTGAAAAATAATATTCTGAGTACTTCTGTAATTAACAATTTTATTGATGAGAATGTAAGCTATCTTTCAGAAGCACAACAAAGAAATTTTACTAAGTGGAATGATCTCTTTAATCCTTTAGTCTATACTTGGCCAAATAAAAATAAATTCTCCAATTATTTGGATGAAATAAACTATCTAAAAAATTGGATTAGCCAGAGAAGTGCATGGCTGGATAGTAATCTACCATTAGATTATTCTTTCGTAGAGTGGAAAACTACAGATATTTCAAAATTGAATTTTGAAATTGGAAAAGAACTTAAGCTCCCGGTTTCTTTTTTTATACAAAGCATTCGTAATGTTTCGTCAATAAAGTTTCATACCCTTAGTAGTGATATAATTATTAATCAATCAACGGATACAATTTCAATAAAAGTAACTAAACCCGGCCAGTTTATTATTAGGGGAGTTGGGCTGAAAGGATTTGATAATGTTTCAATTTCACCTGAATATGTAATTACAGTTAATACAACTTCTATTTATGATGATAATCAATATAATACTAATTCATTGCGCTATTTTCAGAACTATCCTAATCCTTTCAATTTAACTACAAAAATAAAATTTTATTTAACTAAAAATTCCTTCACAAAAATTGTACTTTATAATACTTTAGGTAAAGAAGTTGATATAGTTTTATGCTCTGAGTTAACAGCAGGTTCTCATGAAATTATATATGATTCTAGAAATCTTACTAGTGGTATTTATTTTTGTAGAATTCAAAATGGGATGGAATCAAAAACAATTAAAATGATACTTCTAAAATGATTTTTTGCATCCCGCATAAATTGTTTAGGTAATTATTAGGCTTTCCAAAAAAATCCCGATCTATGATTGATCGGGATTTTAGTTTTTAAAGATACATCAGATGTAAATTCATATTTCTATGTTTATTTTATGCCAGGTCAAATCGGTCAAGGTTCATTACCTTATTCCAAGCTGCTACAAAATCTCTCACAAATTTTTCTTTGTTATCATTCTGAGCATAAACTTCTGATAGAGCACGTAATTGGGAGTTCGAACCGAAGATAAGATCTACACGTGTGCCTGTCCATTTCACACTACCTGTTTTACGGTCACGTCCTTCAAAAATGTCTCCCGAATCTGAAACAGGTTTCCATATAGTATTCATATCAAGCAGATTCACAAAGAAGTCGTTTGATAATTTGCCGACCTGTTTTGTAAATACACCGTGTTTCGATTGACCCGTGTTGGCACCGAGTACACGGAGGCCGCCGATAAGCACAGTCATTTCCGGTGCGCTGAGTGTTAAAAGTTGAGCTTTATCAATCAACATCTCTTCTGCAGAAACTGTGTATTTTGTTTTCTGATAATTTCTGAAACCATCAGCTTGCGGTTCTAATACTGCAAAAGATTCAACATCGGTCATTTCTTGCGATGCATCTGTTCTACCTGGAGTAAAAGGAACCTGAATATTATGACCAGCTTCTTTGGCTGCTCTTTCAACTGCAGCACATCCGCCAAGAACAATTAAATCTGCCATGGAGACTTTCTTTCCATTTTTCTGAGCATTATTAAAAGTCTTCTGGATATTTTCGAGTACTCCAAGAACTTTGGATAATTGTGCAGGTTGGTTAACCTCCCAGTTCTTTTGCGGTTCAAGACGAATTCGTGCACCATTAGCACCTCCGCGTTTATCTGAACCACGGAATGTAGAAGCAGAAGCCCATGCAGTTGATACAAGTTCCGAAGTACTTAATCCGGATTCTAAAATTTTTGTTTTTAGTTCAGCGACATCTTTTGCATCAATTGACGGATAATCAATAGCTGGAACCGGGTCTTGCCAGATTAAATCTTCTGCCGGAACCTCAGGTCCTAAGTAGCATGCTTTTGGTCCCATATCTCGGTGAGTTAGTTTGAACCATGCTCTTGCAAATGCATCAGCGAAAGCTTCAGGATCTTTGTGAAATCTGCGGGAGATCGGTTCGTAAATTGGATCGAAGCGTAATGATAAATCTGCTGTTGTCATCATTGGTCTGTGTTTCTTTGAAGGATCATGAGCATCAGGAATCATATGTTCTTCTTTAACATCCTTAGCTAACCATTGCCATGCACCTGCTGGACTTTTAACTAATTCCCATTCATAACCGAAGAGCATGTCGAAGTAACCCATATCCCATTTAGTTGGATTGGGTTTCCAGGCTCCTTCAATTCCACTTGTCGTAGTATGAACTCCTTTTCCTGTTCCAAATTTGTTAATCCAGCCAAGGCCCTGCTCTTCAATTGGTGCTGCTTCCGGTTCGGGTCCAACCAATTTGGGGTCCCCCGCACCATGAGCTTTACCAAATGTATGTCCTCCGGCTACGAGAGCAACAGTTTCTTCATCATTCATTGCCATACGTGCAAATGTTTCGCGTACATCTTTACCGGATGCGACAGGATCGGGGTTTCCATCAGGTCCTTCAGGATTGACGTAGATAAGACCCATTTGAACAGCTGCCAAAGGATTTTCTAGATCTCGTTCACCTGTATAACGGCTATTCGGTTTATCACTTGTAGCTAACCACTCTTTTTCAGCGCCCCAATAAATGTCTTCTTCGGGTTGCCAAATATCTTCACGACCACCACCGAAACCAAAGGTTTTAAATCCCATGGACTCTAATGCGCAGTTTCCTGCTAATATCATCAAATCAGCCCAGGATATTTTATTTCCATATTTCTGTTTAATTGGCCATAGAAGTCTACGTGCCTTATCTAAATTACCATTATCAGGCCAGCTATTAACAGGTGCAAAGCGCTGATTGCCGGTTCCACCACCTCCTCGTCCATCTGCAGTTCTGTATGTACCGGCGCTGTGCCATGCCATTCGGATAAATAAACCGCCGTAATGACCCCAATCGGCTGGCCACCAATCCTGTGAATCTGTCATCAGTTTATACAGGTCTTTTTTAATTGCGGAGTAATCAAGTTTCTTGAATTCTTCAGCGTATTTGAAATTAGGACCCATCGGGTTGGAAGCCGGAGCGTGTTGATGAAGTATTCCAATGTTTAACTGATTAGGCCACCAATCCTTATTCGAAGTTCCTCTGCCAACCGAGGTTCTTCCTGTGACGGGACACTTACTTTCTTTATTCATATTAGATCTCCTTTTAGTTATAAATATTCTATGTCAGGGCTGCTATGTTAAAAAACAGATAATTATTATTAAATAGGAATAATTCTTATCTAGAATAAGCATTTATTTATAGAATATCAAGTATTCCGATAATTACCAATCAATTTCGGCTATCAAAATATTTTACTAAAGTTATTATTTGTAAAGTAATTAAAATCAACCAAAGATTATTTGAATATTCATTTAAAGATCAGGTCAAATGACCACAGGAGATTATTTTCAATCATAAAATTGGAGATACTCCTATGGAAAAAATTAGTAATTCTGATTCTTATGGACTCAAGCGTCTTGAATCTAAGAACGCTAAAAATACCATCATTCAAAAGCTGTCTCAAGATTTTAACTTGACTCCTATTATTGCTGAAGCTTTTTACAAACAAGTTTCCATCTACTTCTAAGAACATTCTAACATCTCTCTTTCAAGCGGCGAAGTTTCTTATGAAGCTGTTTCTTCTTCTGAACCGGCCGGTAAACACATCAAGCTTACTCGCAAAGTTACCGTACGACTTAAGCTAATGGACATTAATACCGACTTCGATGCTTTAGCTAATTACGGTCTTGCTGGTATGAGGCGTCACCGCATTGAAATTTTGTGGAATCATGATATTAAAGACCCCGATAAAATCTCTCATCTTGCAAGACTCTCTAAAAAAGTTGTTCACCAATATATTGATCTGTTGCCGGCTAAATTCTCCCAGAGGGGTCCATCAGGAAAAAACAGCTTTTCAAAGAACATGGATGCTTAATTATGTTTTTTTATCTTTCTACTACTATTTGTTTTTTGCTCGTTTTTTACTTTTCCTCTGGTCATTTGATACTATTTTAAGAAAATCATCTTTTTTGTTTGTGAAAAATTTGCGGCAGTAAGTTTGTAAAAATATATCCCGCTTGTCAATTCTCCATTTTCAATTTTCAATTCGCAATTATAGCTTCCGGGTTGTTTATATTCATCAACAAGTGTTGCAACTTCTTTACCTAATGAATCGTAGACTTTTAACACAACTCTTTGTGCGGACGAAGCATGCTTCGTCCCTACGTTTGGAATTGTGTACTTAATTGTTGTGTTCGGATTAAATGGATTCGGATAATTCTGATAGAGTTGAAATTTAGCCGGCAGAACTTCCTCGGTCACAGAAATATATAAAACTATATCTTTTAATACCCAGTTATTCGGATCTAATTGCACAAAGCTTGGATTTCCATTAACAGGAATTACCCATCCCTGTTCTTGCTGGTCATTAAAGACTGTGATGGTTTTTGATTCTAATGGAGTTGTATAATAAATCTGAATCGGCATGGTAAAGAACAACGGGTCAGTATTGGATTTCTGATTAACTCTCACTATTAAATTGTATGCATTACCAGATACTTGTTCAGTACGCCAGCCAAATATATATTTAGGGTAACCAGAACCATAAATCCATTCCCTGAAAAAGTAATTCAAATTATATCCCGATACTCTTTCAGCAATTCTCTGAAAATCTTCTGTAACTGCTACGTTGTATGATAATCCGGGTTCATCTAAATATTCTTTGAGGGTTTGAAAAAATTTTTCATCACCAAGTATGCCTCTTAACATGTGAAGAACAACAGCGCCTTTATTATATGAACGGGCACTACTGAATATTTCGCTTACGTAGTTTATATTATTTACATATATTGTTCCGGTAGCCGTTTTTGCGGAGTTCATTACAGAATTCATCTGGGATGAAAATGTTGCATCTCCATATTTTTTCTGGTGATATAATTTATCCGAGTAAGTTGCGAAACCTTCATTAAGCCAGATGTTCTGCCAATCCTTGCATGTAACTTTATCGCCAAACTATTGATGTGCTAATTCATGAGCAATGAGCGATTCAGAAAAAGCACCGACAGAAGAAATTGTCTGGTGTTCCATCCCTCCGCCAAATCCGCACTGGGCGTGTCCGTATTTTTCCTTTGGATAGGGATAGGGACCGAACATCTCGGAATAAATTCTAATCATATCATTTGTTTTATCGAGGTTAGCTTTTTGAGATGTATAAGATTCGGGATAAACATAATGCGTAATAGGAAAAGTTTTACCCGGTTCATATTCAAATTGAGTCTGGTATAAATAGTAATTAGACATTGCAATAGAAATTAAATAATTAGCAATCGGGTAATTGTTCTTCCACTGGTATGTAAGTGTGCCGTTACCATTGTTTCTTGTTTCTATTAGAATTCCATTGGAAACTGAAACAAAGCTGGAAGGAGCTGTAATCCAAACTTCACTTGAATCGGCTTTGTCTGCCGGAGTATCTTTAGAAGGCCACCAATCTCTTGAACCGTATGGCTGTGATAACGTCCAGATAACCGGCTGTCCGGACGGAGTAACATTAAAAACAAAGCTTCCGCCAATTCCACCGCTCGTATTTGGTTTACCTTCATAATCAATTACTAAAATAAATTCTTCATTTAGCTGGTAGGGTCTTCCAAGATTAATACTAAGTTTATTATCACTTGTTAGTGAAAAGAAAAGCTGCTGATTACCGGTTTTAACGGAATTTACTTTAAATCCGCTCCAGAGATCAAGAAATAGAGAGTTAATTTGAACCACCGAAGGTTTGCCTTTAACAGTAACAACACCGCGTAAATATTGAGGCGAGTAGGTAATATTTAAGTCGAGCTTATAATAGGTAATATCAATATTAGAATCACCGGGATAAGCAACTTCAAAATTTTTTCCCAACCTCTCATAAAAACTTATCTTGGATGCAGAACAAAAATCTTCACCGCTTTGAGAGAAAATAGTTGTGTAAATAATAGAAAGTAGCAACAGTA
>JAGVBL010000150.1 GCA_020059785.1 Ignavibacteriales bacterium
CCTAAAGAATATAAATTCTTAGATGGAAATTTTTTGCTGGATAAGGGAATTGTTGTAAGAAAATTTATGGAAGAAAATGAATCTGTATCATTAGTTCTGAAGGAACTCGAAACAGTCTATTCAACAATTTATTCAAAAGCATTCTACTCAACTAATTCCGGATCAGAATTGCTATTCGGAATTCCAGCGAAAAATAAAAATTTCAAAAAATTGTGCGAATCGATATCTCTTATTCCTACAAAGGATCTTGGTGATGAAGGTTATATGATGCTTGTTGAAAATAATAGAATATTTCTTTCTGCCAATTCAGTTAATGGGGTATTCTATGGTCTTCAAACATTAAAACAATTGATAAAGGGTTCTACCGGTTCCGGATTCATTCCTGATGTTTTTATTAAGGATTATCCATCGTTTAAGCTCCGTTCAGTAATGGATGATATTAGCAGAGGTCCTATTCCAACATTGGATTTTATGAAGCAGCAGATAAAAAGATTGGCAGAAATTAAAGTAAATGGTTTTTCGCACTATGTTGAACATGTAGTTAAAACTAAAAAGCATCAGGGTATCGCACCCGCCGATGGTTCATTAACAATTGAAGAATGGAAAGAGATTTCCGATTATGCTAAAAAATATTTTATAACTGTTTTCGGAAGTTTTCAATCCTTCGGTCATTTTCAAAGTATTCTGAAAAATCCGGATTATGCTCATCTTGGAGAAAGCGGTACACTTATTTCACCTGTAAAGGAAGAGAGTTATAAATTTCTTAAAGATATTTATGATGAAATGATTCCGGCATTCGACGCACCTTTTTCAATATTAATTGCGATGAAACATTCGACCTTGGTAAAGCTGAATCAAAACCATTGGTCGATTCTATCGGCTATGATGGTGCATATCTTAAGCATGTTACCAGACTTAATAAATATGTTAAAGCCCATGGAGTAAGAACCCTTATTTGGGGAGATATAATTTTAGACTATGCCGGTATACTTACCAAATTACCAAAGGATATGATTGTTGGAACCTGGAATTATGACGATCATGAAACATTTGAGCGGTTTCTTAAACCGTTTATAAATTCCGGTCACGATTTTATTATTTCACCCGGCGTTCTTAATTCAAATAGAATCTTCCCGGATTTTCATAAAGCTTTTGGGAACATTAAAAAATTTATTTCGGAAGGAAAAGATGCCGGTGCTTTTGGTGTTATGAATTGCGTTTGGGATGACGGTGGAACCGCACTTTTTACCAATGATTGGCTGGGCGTTGCTTATGGTGCAGAAAAAAGCTGGAATCATAATTCTTACGACTCTCTTTTCGATTTACGTTACTCTAAATCTTCTTATGCTTCAAAGGACAACTCTATTACAAAAGCTGTATGGAAATTAAATGAACTTGCCGCACTCGAATCGAGCGATGGAATGACAGATAAAATTCTATTTGTCAATCTGGTTCCTGATGCAGGAAAAGAAACACGTATTTCACTTGTGGAATGGAAAGAGGTTATTGAAATTATTGATCAAGCACAATTGCTGTTGAATGATGCGCATTTAATGTTTTACGTTGAGGATAAAGAATATCTTAAATTTATTGTTGATTTATACCGCACACTTGCCGACGAGAGATTTACACTTATCGAAGCAGCTTCATTATATACCGATGCAGTAAATAATTATTCTAATAGTGAATTCAATTCTAGAAAAATGATCCTTTCCTCTATAGAGAAAATTGATAACCTGATTTTTAAGATTGCATTAGTTAAGTCATCATTCGAAAGATTATGGCTAAATGAAAATCATACTTATTCACTTGATCTTATTTCTGGTAAATATCAATCTAAGATAGATGACTATACTGATATAAAGAACAGGTTATTCGAATCGCTTAAAAAATTAGATAGTGGTAAAGAAATTAGTTCAATCCGTGATGTGCGGCTTGCAATTACAAAACTACCCGGAAAATATTTTAGGGAATGGATGATGATTAATCCTATTCCTAATAAAGACAATTCGAAAACATCATCGGTAGATTACCTGATAGAAATGGGTGGTGAACTGAATGCAGAACCAAAAGTAGCTGAAGAATTTTATTTCAACTCTTCGAAATATAGATGGCGAAGAGTAGTAACCGATTATCCTGATACTGTTAATCTTGTACAAATTTTTCCTGATAATAATAAGAATGTTGTTGTGTATGCATTTGCCAATATCTTCTCTGACGAGGAATCTCTGGTAAATGCTCTTGTTGGCGGTGATGACGGGGTTGAAATAATTTTGAATGGAAATTCAATCTATAAATTTGAGAAAGATCATCTTAATTCAGTAAAAGAACACCGGTTCCAGATTCCAATAGTGAAAGGGAAAAATAATCTAATGCTCAAAATTTCTCAGACTGATGGGGATTGGAATTTTACTTTCCGGCTTCCAGATTCTCAAGTCCGCAACAATAAAAACAGGTATCGGGTAATAACAAGCGAGTGATAATGAAAAGAATATTTATAATACTCATTTCAATAATAGTGGTTGGATTTTCGCCGTCGGAAGATAAACGGACACCTCTTCAAATTGCTCGATCAATCGCAGATAGAATTTTAAACGATACATCATTTGAATTGAAGCCGGTTTTACAAACACCTCAGCTTGATATCCAGGTAATTAATCCCGGTGGAGTGACAGGAAACAATAAAGGGATTAACTATGCATTATCAACAATTTCGGTAAATGAAAATTGTAAACTGAAATTCGGTCTTAGTTATAATTCACCTTTTAAAATATGGATTAATGATAATCTTTCATTCGAAAATAAGATTGAAAGGGGATTCCGCTTCAAAGAGATTGCTTATGCAATTTTTGATTTCCAGGATACTATAGAAGTTGAATTGAAAAAGGGAATAAACCGGATTCTTATTAAAACACTTTGTGCTGAAACTGCAAGTAAAATTTATATAAGAGAAATTTCAGAGCCGGAAGAACCGTTACTGGCAAAGTTTATTCCTCCATTAAAAGGATTGACCGGCATATGGGCTTACATTGGAACATTTAATGTTATCAGCAAAAATTCTATTGATGAAATATATCCACCCGAGTTAGGTACACAACTATATTACAATTATGATGAGAAATTCTATTCATGGCAATTACCGAAACAAAATATTCTACTTGAGCTGGCTGCAAAAGAGGATGCCGCCTACAAAAGAGAATCTTATGTTGAATGGATGTATCCGAATGGTACGGTTCTATTTGCATTAGAGCACCTTGCAAATTCTATTAATGAACGAAAATATTCTGAGTTTGTAGAAAAAGTTCTCGACTTTACCGTAACACACTACGAACTATTCCGCAAACAGTATATTGAAATGGATGGATTCCGCTCTGCAAATCACCGGTTATATAGAATGGGAATGTTAGATGATGCATCCGCACCGGCTCTCCCTTATATTAATGCCATGCTCAACAAACCTGTTAGTAATTATAAACCAATTGTTGATAAAGTTCTGGAATATGTTTCC
>JAGVBL010000095.1 GCA_020059785.1 Ignavibacteriales bacterium
AAAATTAAATGGTGATAAACTCGAATCCATTTACAAAGTAACAAGCGAAGAGACTGCAAATCCTGTTAGATTTACTCCGGATGGAAAAAGCTTTTATCTTATATCGAATAAAGGTGATAATATTGATAAAGCAGAATTATTGTTGTTCGATCTTAATTCAGGTAAAACAAAATTTGTTGAAAAAGATCCGATGAATGAAGTTGATATTGCCTCGGCTGTATTCTCGGATAAATCAAATGAGTTAATTGCTACGGTTTACATCGGCGCAAAGAGAAGAGTATATCCAAAAACCAAAGAATTTGAAAATGTTTACAATTCTCTTAAAAAACTTTTACCGGAAGGAGATATTAATTTAACTTCATCAACTGAAGATGAGAATTTATGGATAGTTTCTGTTTCAAGAGATGTCGATCCCGGCTCAACATATTTGTTTGATAAAAAAGCTGGTAAGGTTGAGTTACTCTACAAATCACGTCCTAATCTTCCAACTGAATATTTGGCACCGATGGAACCTGTTAGTTATAAAGCAAGAGATGGTATGACAATTCATGGTTATCTGACACTTCCAAAAGGAATTGAACATAAAAATCTTCCTGTAGTAATGTTTATTCATGGCGGACCATGGGCACGCGATTTCTGGGGTTATAATCCTTATGCACAATTTTTAGCAAATAGGGGTTATGCTGTTTTTCAACCCAACTTCAGAGGTTCTACAGGATACGGAAAGAAATTTTTAAATGCTGGCAATAAACAGTGGGGAACCGGTTACATGCAGCATGATATAACAGATGCTGTTAAATATTTAATTGAAAAAGGAATTGCCGATCCTAATCGTGTTGCTATTTCAGGTGGATCATATGGAGGTTATGCAACATTAGCAGGATTAGCTTTTACTCCCGATCTCTATGCTTGCGGTTTTAGTATTGTAGGTCCATCTAATATTATTACTCTTTTAAATTCTATTCCCCCTTACTGGGATCCAATAAAAAAGACATTTGCAATTCGTGTTGGCGATATGGATAAACCTGATGAATTAGAAATGCTTAAAAAGCAATCACCTCTAAATTCTGCTGATAAAATTACTGCACCTCTCTATGTCGTTCAGGGTGCTAACGATCCACGTGTTAAAAAAGCTGAATCCGATCAAATTGTTGTTGCATTGAGAGAGTTAAAAAGAGATGTTGAATATATGGTTGCACCTGATGAAGGGCATGGATTTGCAGGACTAGAAAACAGATTAGCAATGGTTGTTGCTATGGAACGTTTTCTTGCTAAACACTTAAATGGCAGAGTGCAAGAGGATGTTCGTGAAGCTATACAGAAAAAATTGAATGACATAACGGTTGATATCAATACAGTAACAATGCCTAAAAAAGTTGAAACAGGATCTGCTGCTGAATTGAAATCATACGATGGAAATAAAATAAAATTGAGCAATGTCAATTACTTACTAACAGTAGAAACTCAAGGTCAAAAGTTTAATATGAATGTTGATAGAACATTAACAAAAGAATTATATAACGGTAAAGATGTGATACGATCTGTTGATGTAACATCAGGTATGATGGGTGGAAACGATACTTTGTTAGTTGATGCAAAAACTTTGTTACCGGTAGCGCGTAATATTAAACAAGGTATGGGAACTGTCCATTTAAAATTTGAAAACGGTAAGGTAGAAGGTGTTTTGGAAGCCGGTCCTCAAAAATTACCTATTAATGTAAATGTTGATGTGCCAATTGTATCCGATGGTGCTGGCGTAGAGATGATGATCGAATCTCTTGCATTATCAGAAAATTCAACTGTAAAATTTTATCAACTCGATTTAATGAGTGCAAAGACAAAAGAATATATTCTAAAAGTGGTTGGCAGCGAAAAAATTAGTGTACCAGCGGGTGAATTTGATACATATAAAGTTGATATCAGTGAATTAAGCGGTGAAGGTGAACCAACCCATAAATGGGTAAATAAATCGAACGGTAAAACTGTTAAAACAGTTACAAAGCTCGGTGCTCAAATGGGTGGAGGAACTGTAACAATAGAATTAACAAAGTAATAGAAATGATTATTAAGCCCGCAAAATGCGGGCTTTTTTTTGAGTAGCTTAACTAATTCTAATAGGAAGTTTTCTAATTCTCTTTCCAACAGCAGCATAAATAGCATTACATAACGCCGGTGCACAAGCCCCGATTCCAACTTCGCCAACACCGCCGACTTTTTCAAAATTACTTAAAATATAAGATTCAATTACCGGAGTTTCTGAATATGTTAATAATTGGTAATCATCATAGTTCCTTTCTGCAACACCGCCCGAACGAATAGTAATTTCTCCTTTCAATGCGGCAGTTAATGCAAATACAATTGCTCCTTCTAATTGTGCTTCTACAGTATCCGGATTTACAACTGTTCCGCAATCAATAACAGCTGTTATCTTTTCTAGTTTTACTTCCTTATTTATTACAGATACTTCAATAACTTCTGCACAGAAACTTCCATAACCTTCGAAACAAGCAATACCTCTTCCTCTTCCTTTTGGGAGAGGGGAATACCAGTTCGATTTTTCAGCAGCAACCTCTAATACTTTTCGCAGTCTCGAGTCTTCAGGTATAAGAGCTTTTCTGAATTCATAAGGATCTTTGTTACCACGATGAGCGAGCTCATCAATAA
>JAGVBL010000035.1 GCA_020059785.1 Ignavibacteriales bacterium
ATTGTATACAATTTACAAATCTATTACAGCTATAAAACTCGCTTCTTACTTAAAGGAAAAATTTGAGGGATTTCATTTTGTTCCGGTCTTTTGGCTGGAAGGTGATGATCATGATTTCGAAGAAGTGCGCTCAATTAATCTTGTTAACGATACAAATCAGATTATAAACGTTAAATATGAAGATGGTGAATTAGAGGAAATCAACCGTGGTAATATCGGGAATCTTAAATTTAATCAGAATGTTGAGCAATTATTCTCTCTACTCTCTGCTGAACTCAGGGATACAGAATTCAAACATCCGCTATTAGAATTATTGCAAAACTTTTACCATCCGGGAAAAACATTTCTTGAATCATTCAGAGAGTTGATGATAAAGTTATTCGATGAATATGGTTTAATTATATTTAACCCGATTGACCCGGGCATAAAAAAATTACTTGCCCCGATATTTACTAAAGAAATTACAAGCTACAGAAACCACACAGGAATTCTTGTTGAGCGAAGCGCAGAATTGGAAGAATTATATCATGCACAAGTTAAAGTAAAAGCCATTAACTTGTTTTACATTGACGAGAATGAAAGACTGTTAATTGAACCTGTTGAAAATGATTTCCGGCTTAAAGGTAAAAGAAAAAGATTTACTCTTGATGAATTGATTTCTGCAATAAACATTTCACCAGAAAAATTTAGTCCCAATGTACTTCTGCGCCCCATCTGCCAGGATTACCTATTCCCCACAGGTTTTTATGTAGGCGGGCCATCGGAGGTAAGTTACTTTGCACAGGTAACCCCGCTCTATAATTTATATGGACTTGTAGAACCAGTTATTTATCCGCGGTCTTCAGCAACGATACTTGAAAAAGGTGCACAAGCAATTATGGATAAATATAAACTAAATTTTCAGGACATATTTTTAACCGAGGATCAACTCTTCACAAAAGTAATTATGGCAGATTCCGGTTCGGACCTTAACAACGTTTTTAATGAAGCCATCAATAATATCCGAAGTGCCTTAGTCCCTGTTAACGAAAAATTAAATGGAATAGATAAAACACTAACTGATCTTACCGGTAAATCCAGAGAGAGAATTGAGCAAACAATTGACTTCTTAAAATCGAAGGCGATTGAAGCCGAAAAAAGAAAACATGAAGCAACGACAAGACAGCTTGGCAAGGTTAGAAATGTTCTCTTTCCAAATGATGGATTACAGGAACGGGAAATAAATTTTATTTACTTTGCCAATAAATACGGTATCGATATTATTAAGTGGATTTACAGCGAGCTGGTTATAAATAAATTTGAACACCAGATACTTGAGCTTTAGCAGAGCTGTTTAATTTGCTCTAAAAAATCGGGATTGGAAACAGCAACCGATTCAAACTGATTGACTGCCCCGCCGTTTTTAATAAGCATCGATAATACGGCAAACGCCATAGCTATACGGTGATCACCAAAACTTTCAAATACTATATCAGTCTCATTCTTAATATTTCCATGGAGTTCGAATCCGTCATCTTCTTCCACAACATCCAATCCTAATATTTTGTAATTGTAGCACAAAGATTTTATACGGTCGGATTCTTTTATTCTTAATTCCTTTGCGTGATTAATTTTAAAACTACCGTCTGCAAAAAGACCTGCAACAGATAATATAGGCACCTCATCAATTATATTTGGAATTATTTCTGCCGGAATATCAATATTTTTCAATTGACTCGATTTAACTTTAATATCGCCGCAGATTTCTCCATTCATCATTATCTCGTTTTCTATTTCGATAGCTCCGCCCATTGATGACAACAAATTAATAATTCCTGTCCGTGTTGGATTTAAAGAAACATTTTTTATCAATAGTTCCGAATCCTTAGACAATAATGTTAAAACAATAAAGAATGATGCGGTAGAAATATCAGCTGGGATAGTTATTTCGAATGGCTGCGGATAATTCTTTTTTGAAACTACAATTCTGGTAATATTATTTTGTACTTCGGTTTTTATTCCTAACATTCTTTCACTATGGTCGCGTGTTCTTGTAGATTCATAAATAATAGTTTCTTCATCCAGATGGATAGCTGCAAGAATAATTGCGCTTTTTACCTGGGCACTGGCAACTTTCATTTTATATTCAATGGCATGTAAGTTTCTATTAGGATAAATAATTAAAGGTAAAGTTCCAAGTTCGGATGCATTGATATCAGCTCCCATCAATCTAAGCGGTTCAACAATACGCAGCATCGGGCGGAGTGATAATGACTCATCACCGGTGATAACGGAATTAAATTTCTGCGCACTTAGTATTCCGCTTAAAAGCCGGGCTGTGGTACCTGAATTACCTGCAAATAATTCCGATTCTGAAATTTTTAAACCATTAAAACCTTTTCCGATTATTTTTATTTTTTCTCCACCTACATCTATTCTAATTCCAAGTTGAGAAAAAATATTCATTGTTGATTTAACATCATCGGAATTAGAACAATTTCTAATAACCGATTCTCCTTTTGCCAGGGATGCGAACATAACGGCGCGGTGCGAAATTGATTTATCCCCCGGTAAATTTAATACACCCTTTACACTTTTAATTTTTTCGAATTGCTGAATCATTTACGGCACCATTTATCTATTAACTGATCGAGTTCAACCGGTGAGAGTTCCGACTTATCATACATATTTTTATTTTCTCTCTGCCGCAAAGCTTCGAATAATGAAACTGCTGTGGCAACAGAGGCATTCAGACTTTGAATCATACCTTTCATTGGGATATAAAATATTCCATCAGATTTGTCTTTCATTTCATCGGAAACACCGCGGTGTTCATTACCAATAACTATTGCAACTTTGCCGGTAAGATCCAGCTGATATAAACTTTTTGCATCTGGATCTAAAAAGCTTGAGTAGATTGTAAACCCTTCTTTTTTTAATGATGAAACGCATTCGTCAACAGACTTAAATTTTTCTATTTCAACCCATTTACTTGCCGAAGCAGATGAGATTCTGCTTAGTTTTGGGAAGCTCTCGATTGTATAGAGTAAATTAACTTTTAAGATTCCTACTGCATCGCAAGACCTGATTATTGCGCTTACATTATGCGAATCGTGGATATTCTCAAGTACGATTGTAAGAGAAAACTGGCGTGCACTTGCTGCTTTAGTAATCTTCTGTAATCTTTTCTCGGTCAGAAATTTGCGCATTTCACTTATCAAAAATAATCTTATATACTTTTCTTAAACCTTCTTTACGTGCAAGATCAATTTTTATTTTGAAGTTCATATCGACTTGAATGTAAAAGCGGAAAAGTTCAAGTGTTTTTGTAATTGCGTCATCTTCATTATGCGCCCAGCTTTCGCAGCCTATAATAGATGGTATTTCAGTTGAATAGCCGTCATCGGATTGTTGAACGATTAAATCGAGAACCACTAATAACCACCTGCAGCTGATTTTTCCCCCTTAACAATCTTAACGCTTGCACTGGCACCAATTCTATCAGCTCCGCTTTCAATCATTAATTTAGCATCTTCAGCAGTTCTAATTCCACCGGAAGCTTTAACACCCACGGCAGTACCAACAACATACCTCATCAATGCAATATCGCCGGCAGTAGCGCCGCCTTTACTAAATCCTGTAGACGTTTTAACAAAATCTGCTTTCGCTTCTTTACTAAGCAAACATGCTTTAATTTTTTCTTCGTCGGTTAATAAAGCAGTTTCTAATATTACCTTGCAAACAGCATTATGTCTTTTAGCAGAAAGCACAACCTGGTTAATATCATGAAAAACATATTCATAATTTTTCTGTTTAAGCATTCCTATATTAATAACCATATCAATTTCCTGTGCACCACTATTCAATGCCTGTTCAGCTTCGGCTTTTTTTATTTCGGTTGTAGTTGCGCCAAGCGGAAACCCTATTACAGTGCAAACCTTTACTGTACTTCCTCTTAACGAGTCTTTGCAAAGCGGTACATAACACGGATTAATACAGACGGAAACAAAATTATACGTCCTGGCTTCTTCGCAAAGTTTCTTAATTTCATCGGGTGTTGCTTCAGGTTTTAGAAGTGTATGGTCAATCATTCTGGCAACATTGGTATCAACAAGCTCGTTGCCAACTCCTAATCCTGCAGCAATTCTATCGGCACCGTTACTTATTATATTCTTAACCGCAGTTGGCTGATCAACAACATTTCTTTCCCAGCCAATACATGTACCTGTTGTGCAATAAAAATCCTGCAAAGATTTTTCGATAAAAACCTGGCTTACAACTTTATCAATAATTGATGAGTCCATTTTAATTCCCTGATTGAAAATTTTGATATGCCTGAAATGTATTTTTTAATAACATTGCTATAGTCATCGGTCCAACTCCACCTGGTACAGGTGTAATATAGGAAGCAATTTTCTCAACACTCTCAAAATCTACATCACCAATAATTCTATATCCTTTGGAAGAAGATGAATCTTCAACTCTGTTAATTCCAACATCAATTATAACTACACCTTCTCTTACCATACTGCTTGTAACAAATTTAGCTTTACCAATTGCTGCAATTAAAATATCTGCACTCTTTGTAAACTGAGTAAGATCCTTAGCAGCGCTGTGACAAATGGTAACAATTGAATTTGCACCTTCTTTTTTCTGAAGGAGCATATTAGCAACCGGTTTACCTACTATATTACTTCTACCAACAACAACAACATGTTTACCTGAAGTTGGTATTTGATAGCGCTTTAATAATTCTAAAATACCATAGGGAGTGCACGGATAAAATGTTGAATGACCTGTTACAAGTTTACCGACATTTACCGGGTGGAATCCATCTACATCTTTTTGAGGATCTATTGATTCAATTACTTTTTGTTCGTTAATATGACCTGGTAACGGCAGCTGGACTAATATTCCGTGATAATTACTATCCAGATTGTATTTACCAATTACATCCAGTAATTCCTTCTCACCAATACCGGATGAAAGTTTTTCAATTTTGGATAGCATACCGATTTCGACGCACGATCTACTTTTTGAAGTTACATAAGAAAGAGATGCGGGATTTTCACCTACTAAAATAGTAACCAATCCCGGCACCGGTTTGCCATCTTTGATTAATGAACTGATTTTCTCTTTTAATTCTTCTTTAATTACTTGTGCGGTTTTTTTACCGTCAATTAAAATTGCCATAAGATTCTATCTAATTTTGATCTACAATCGCTTCTGTTTTTTTATCGAACTCGGGTAAAAATATTCTTTCTACCTCGACTGCTTTTCCGGTATCGGTATCAACTTTTACAAATAGTCCGCATAAATGAACATTATCTGTTGCAGTTTGATATTTCTGGGGTGTCTGGTATAAAAACCGGTTAATTGCTGCATCAGTTTTCATTCCTATTACGGAATCATAGGGTCCTGTCATTCCGCAATCTGTAATATATGCAGTACCGTTAGAGAATATTCTTTCATCCGAGGTCTGAACATGTGTATGTGTTCCTACTATAGCGGAGACTTTTCCATCGAGGTAATTAGCCAGAGCAAGTTTTTCTGCTGTTGCTTCGGCATGGAAATCAATAAATATTACTTTTGTCTCCTGTTTCAATTTAGGCAGAATCCAATCTGCGGATCTAAACGGGCAGTCGATTGGAGCCATGTATGCCCTTCCCTGTAAATTGAGAACAGCAACTTTTCCTTTGGGACTATCTACGAAACAATATCCATTACCGATCGTTCCTTTCGGATAATTCAATGGACGGATTACACGAGGTTCTCTCTTCAAATATTCCTGTGATTGATGTTTATCCCATGTATGATTTCCGCCGGTAATTGCATTTACACCGATGTCGAACAACTGTTTTGCTTCCTTCTCGGTGCATCCTTTTCCATCTGATAGATTTTCACCGTTAACAATAGTAACATCAACCCTGTATTTTTTCTGCAGACCGGGAAGCCACATTTGTACAATGTTTAAGCCCGGCTGCCCTATAATGTCGCCGATAAAAAGTAAATTTATATTCATTCTGATTTCTCTTTAATTGAAATATATTGAAAATAGCCCGAATAATGAAACTTACCGCCGTATATCTTAAAGTTTAGCGTGCAAATATCATTATAATTTTATTGGATTATTTCATTTTAGTTAAATTTGTTCTATGAAAAAGAAAGCATCTGCTGAAAGCAAAATTATAAAAGAACTTCCTTTTGAAGAAGCAGAGTATTGTGTCTTCGATTTTGAAACTACCGGAACATCGGCAAGATCAGAAAAGGTTATTGAGATAGGAATTGCGAGAATTAGAAAGGGCAAAATTGTTGATACATATCAGTCCTATATTAACCCCGGCAGATACGTTCCTTATAATATTACCTTATTAACGGGAATTACAAACGAAGATGTAAAAGATGCACCTTATTTTGAAGAAGTAATTAATGATATAAAGTATTTCATTGGTAGTTCTGTACTGGTTGCTCATAATCTTAGTTTCGATTACTCGTTTTTGAAAAACGAATGTGAACAGGCAAGAATTGAATTGCCCGGCAATTCTGCTATCTGCACATTAAAAATTGCTAAGAGGATTTTTTCGCATCTCCCAAGTAGATCATTAGGCAATTTATCAAAGTCCTTAAAAATCCGGCACAGAAATATTCATCGTGGACTTGGCGATGCAACTGCAACAGCAAAAATACTACTGAAAATGTTCAAGATTTTGAGGGATGATTATAGCATAGATACCATAAGCGATCTTATTCACTTCCAGAATATACCTTCAGGTGCACCGTTTAAGATGATTAAGAAAAAATTAGCCGATGATTATTCATCTGTTCCCGATGATCCGGGTATTTACTTTTTTAGAGACTCTAAAGGCGATGCTATTTACATAGGGAAAGCAAAATCTCTAAAGCAGAGAGTCAGTAATTATTTTACAAGTAATTCCCCCAGAAAAACAAAAAAGATCATTCAAAAGGCACAAAGGTTAGAATACTATGTAACAAATACCGAGCTTACCGCACTTCTTGCAGAAGCAGAATTGATTAAAAGTACTGATCCAAAGTATAACACATTATTAAAAAGGTATTCGAATAATTATTTTATAATGGTAAACAACTCTAAGAGTTTCCCGACAATTGAAAGAGTAACTTCATTCGATTTTAATGGAAATGATTATTACGGACCATATCCAAACCGCGATACAACTTTAGCAATAAAGGAAATTATTGACAAAACTTTTGAAATACGTGAATGTAATGAACGGGAATTCTTGAAAGGGCGTAAATGTTATCTGGCAGATATTGAGAGATGCCTTGCACCATGTATCGATTCTTCTGTAAAGGATCAGTACCGGGAAGAATTATTAAAGGTACATAATTTCCTTAGTGGATTTAATCAATCTGCAGTTGATCGGTTACTCAATAAAATGAAATTTCTTAGTGAGCATCAAAAATATGAGGAAGCCGCTCTCACAAGAGATCTGATCAACTCGGTTCTAAAACAACTGAATAAAGCTTCAATACTTTCTGAACCGATTAATAAAGCTAATGTTCTTATAGAAGTATCCGGCGTTAAAGACAATGATTACCTGATTCTACTAGAAGGTAAAATGTTCATTAAAAATTATCTGAATGATGAATCGAAAAACTTTGATGAAGCCATTGAGAATTATTTTAACGGCACAATCCAGATTTTTAAGGAGTTAACTGAAAAAGATCTTGAGAGATTAAAGATTGCACTTTCCTGGCTTGCTAAGAATAAAAATAAAATAAAAGTACATTACTTGAAGAATTACAGTTCGATTGAAGAACTGGCAAAAGATTTTATTTTCATAAACAGAGTAAAGAGAGAATATTTAGCGTTGGACTAATGAATTAAGTCCCGATGAATTTGAGAAGAAAAAATCGAATAATATACCCAGTTGCAAAAACTAGACTTAGATACAACAATATTGCTTTGAAAGACTCCGTAGTTAATATAATAGTAGATAAAAAACCACGCCAACCGCACTCTTTACATCTGTATAGTCTGTAGAAAGTAATCTTTTTTATAATCTGTTCTCTCATATTTTTAGCACGAGAATGATGAAGAACACCCACACCTTTGCATACAGGACAGCGGTTAAATTGAGGATTGCGGTAAATAAAAATTCTTGGTGTTTTCATTTAAATACCACCTTACAATACAATGAGAAACCTTATAATGATTTTTTCAAAAACCCATTATAAATATTAGAATTTGCCAATATGTTCATAGCTGTTTTAAACTGAGCATCACTTTTAAGCGATTCAACAATTCTTCCAATTCTTCCGTCGGTTCTTGCAGCTAATTCTTCTTTTATCGATGCAATTATATCCTCCCTGTACTTTTCCATCTCTCTGGAATGACTTTCATCAATTTGGGATTTCGATTTTTCAAGAAGTTCTAAAAATGCACCGTTCAAATTTTCCTGAACTGCTGCGGTTTTTAATTGCTCAATTAATTTCTCTGCCGGAGAAGTAAATTCAAATTTTTGTTTTTTGATATAAGATTGAAATTCTTTTAGTAATTGTTCGGCGGAGAGTTTATTGAAATCCATATTAGTTCTGTCGTTATAAAAATAAGTGGCGAACCCAAAGAACATTCCATCAGCTAAAAGTCTTTGTACAAGAGTAGATTTGGATCTGTTTACAATGAAAGAATCCGGTTTAATACCTCCGGCAGAAAAAACTTTACGATTTAAATCAGTTCTAAATTCCCTTTCGTCATTTTTTTTATTCGATTCGAATACTTTATTTCTTTCAGAATAATTGATTTTCTGTATCGATCTGCCGCTTGGTGTAAAATACTTTGCAGTAGTAATTTTCAATGATGTATTATAAGAAAGCGGTATCAAAGTCTGAACCAATCCTTTACCAAATGAATTAGTTCCAATAATTACACCCCTATCGTGATCCTGGATTGCACCGGCAACAATTTCCGATGCAGAAGCCGAGCCTTCATCAATTAACACAACCAATGGAATTTTTCCTGCTACCGGTTCTTCGGCAGCATAGTATTTTTTAGTATCGAAAGAATCACGCCCTATAACTGACACTATTAACTGACCTTTTGCCAGGAATTTTTCACTTACATCTACAGCAGCATCTAATAAACCGCCCGGGTTTCCTCTTAAGTCTAATACAATCGATTCAACATTTCTTTTTTCTTTCAGTTCAATTAATGCTTTTTTAACTTCATCGCCGGCACTTCTTGAAAAACCACTCAGCTTAAGATATGCATTACCGCTATTCGATGGATAAAACCCATAATACGAAATATTCTTTACCTCAATCTCTTCTCGTATTAAATTGAATATGATTGGTTCTTCATTACCTTCACGAATGATTGTAATTTTAACAGCCGTCCCTGGATCTCCTTTCAACAATTCACTAAGGTTATCGTAATTATCTTTAGTTACTGTTGTTTCATCAATCTTGGTAATAATATCACCAATTCTTATTCCCTGTCTGTAG
>JAGVBL010000011.1 GCA_020059785.1 Ignavibacteriales bacterium
ATGCATTTTCCCAGTTAAGCCATTCCAAATCGGCAGCTAATTTTACATTTTCAGAAGCAGCGTAAGAAATTCCGAATCCGAACGATTGTGGAAATTTCAGATCAACATTGAGATCGTAATTCGCCTGAACTCCTTTCGACAAATCAATTCCCATCTGACCAAACTGCGTCATCACAGCACCTTGAGCTTCTTGTTGCGTCGAACCTGGATGTTGCATCATATAACCTTGGACAGCTAATCCGAAAGCATTATTTAACTGTGCCGTCATATCCATCGAAGCTTTGCCGTTTTTGTAAGTTAATGATGTCGGCAATGTGTAGTTAACACCGATTGAAAGTTTCTCATTTACTTTGTATGCAAATCCAATTTTACCATTGAAACCGATTGCAGTTAGGTCGGTCATTTTTGCCGATGCGGTTACTTCATCATAACCGAATCCACCCATCGACTGCGGAGCCGAAAACATTTGCCCGAATGTCATTCCCGGCGCTGCGATTCCTTGCATCACAGAAGGATTCAATGAATAAGGCATCGAAAATTCCAGCATACTGTAAACAAGATGTAAGCTTGCGCCTACGGAAAAATTGTCGCTCAATTTATAAGCCACTGTCAACCCGCCTTGCATCGAAGCTAATTTTGAATGATACCTTTGCAATTGATAGTTGCCATTCTGATCGCGGTAAAGTGCGTGCTTCAAATTAAAATCTGCGCCCATCCCACCGGCTGTAAAGAAACCTACTCCCCAACTCCATTCACTATTTGCATATTTGTTAACATACGCAACAGCAGGAAGCGGAAAAATGTTTTTGTCTCCGTTACTGTCATTCAACTTATTCTGAAAATGAAGAGACGGAAACATTAATGATACATCAACATTGAGCATTGAATTGTTCAGAAAAGAAATTCCGGCGGGATTAGTCATCATCAATTCCGGACTATCGAAAACTCCGATTGACGTTCCACCGCGCCCAAGAGATTTTGCATCGAATCCTACAAGCCGTGTACCTGTCTGAGCATTAACATACGATCCTAAGATCAAAAACAAAACTAAAATTCGAGTAATGATTTTCATAAAAGCTCCAACATGAATTTAATGAGTTAATTAGTTTTTCTATGAACCGCTGATCGAGAAAATTCTATTTTTTGATTTGGATATTCTACAATAAAAGAATTCTCAAACAACAGCCGATCTACCTTGATCTTTTAACTAAAAATCTCTTTGAATAAATAAGTACTACTAATCTTATGTGAAAATAATTTGCGCACCGGCTGATTTTTCATAAAACTGTCCTACCGAAATTATCTCGTCAACCTGCGGGCAGAAATCTTTTTTAGTTAGATGGAACATATCAACCGTAGCTTTGCATCCGTAAATTTCGCATCCCGCATCGTGAATCATTTCAATGAACTCTCGAATCGGAGGAATATCCAACTTCTCAATTTCTTTCTTCATCATGCCCGTTGCGAACCATGACATTCCGGGTAATGCGCCTATCCATGTCGGTAATCCCGGACCCATTGCGGAAGGAACGCACATTGCGGGATTTCCAACAGTTGCAACTTTCAGATGATCCATTTTTTTATCAATCACACCGTACAATCCAAAGAACGTGAAGAACAGCGTTGCTTCAATTCCTTCCATTCTTGCACCGTTAGCCATGATCAATGCTGGGTAAACGCCTTCCAATGATCCACGCGATACTACGATCGATACTTTTTTAATTGGTTCTGCCATTTTCATTTCTCCTTTTAATAAATACAATTAACTTTAAAGTAACTTTGGAAACAATTTCGCAGCACACTGCAGTGAAATTATTTCAATTTTCTCGTCCGCCGTAATTCAGATTTATTTTATCGGGACGAAGGCGGATTATATACAACCTTTTGGTTTCGGTAAACCCGCAATGCGCGCGGCTTTCTTAGCCGGTCCGCCCGGGAAAAGCGAGTACAATTCTTTTGTATCAACGCCGCTTTCTTTTGTCAACTTTCTAATTGATGGTGCGTCTCCTTTGGTTTGAAACTCTTTTCTCATGTAATTCACAACCACCCAGTGGCGTTCGGTTAATCCGTTAATTCCTTCTTCCTGTGCCAAAGATTTTGCTATATCTTCACTCCAGTCGGCTTGGTTTGCTAAATTTCCGTCAGCATCAAGTTCAACTGTCTTGCCGGCATATTCTTTTGCTGCCATGATTGTATCTCCTAATTTTAATTTATTTGTGTTGAATTAATTTCTGTCGTTCCATTTTCTTTGTGTAGGTTAGCCAGGTTTTTTAAAAACTCAATAGCGAAAGCCAATCCTCTTTTTGCTTCCGGCGAGTTTAATTCTTTGAGCAATCCGAAGAGCGTTACATCTTTTTTCACAGTTATATCAAGCTGTTTATAAACATCAACTGCGTTATTGATTGTGTGAAGCATATCCGGCTGTGTAAGATTTTTTACTGTTTGTAGAATGGTGACAATGTTATCGCCGAGATTTTTAACATCTTCCTTGCTGAATGAAGTAACTACCTTATCGGTAATATTGGAAAGCTCTTTTGCAAACTCGAAATAACCTTTCCGGTCGATCTCATCCAACATCTTCATAAAATCCAATACCGATTGTCTAACCAATGGCGAAACATCAACAAGAAAATCTTTCATGCTTTCCAGTTGTTCAATGCTGCGATTAATTGTGTTCACATTTCGCAAAAGGTACTTACCGAGGTGTAAAATATCTTTCGTATTCACGTGATCATGGACTGCTTCAAGTTCAATAACTGCTGTATCGTAAAAGTCTTTACCCACACGCATTAAATCGTCTTTCAAATCCTCCATTTCGCGTCTATGTTTTCTCTGAAGTTCGATCTCTTCGAGAATCAAATCGAGTTTCGAATTGATCGCGTCAATCTGATTTTGAGTTGTTTTCTCTTCCATTTTATAACCTCTTTCCAGCCATTGACATTTGTGATTCAATCGGAAGTTCGGTGCCTTTCAGCAGAAAATTCCAGTACATCCAGCGGAACATCACTTTACCGTAATGATTCATTTTCGTCTCTTCGAGTAGTGAAAACGGACCGACACCAGGCAGCGGAAATTTTCCCGGGAGCGGTTCTGTTTCATAATTAAAATCAATCAGTATTCCTTTGCCGAAACCCGATTCAATAAAACAATTTGCGTGGCCGTCGAATTTTTCTTGCGGCTTTCTACCTTCAATAAAACTGAGAACGTTTTCAAAAAGTACGTCAGCTTGAAAATGTGCAACCGAACCGGCTTTTGAACTCGGCAAATTAGTTGCGTCACCAATCACAAAAACATTTTCGTAATCTTGAGAACGAAGAGTGTTTTTGTCTGTCGGGACAAAATTCAATTCGTCGCCCATTCCACTTCTTGTAATTACCTCGTCTCCCATGTTGGTTGGAATTGTTACCAGCACGTCGAAATCAACTTCCCGTTCATCCCATGAAATAATTTTTTTCGATTCGTTATCAACCCTTGCGATGCTGAAATCGGTTGTAAGTTTAATATTCTTCTTATCAAGGAAGTCGCCAAGAATCGATGACGCCCGCGGTTTTGTAAACGCACCCGGAAGAGGTGTAACAAAATGGATTTCAACTTTGTCTCTCATTCCCCGTTCTGTGAAATAAGAATCGGCAAGGAACACAAACTCCAATGGAGCGACCGGGCATTTAATCGGCATTTCGGTTATGTTGAGAACGAGTTTTCCTCCTTCCCAGTGCTTGAAAAAATTCGAGAGTGCGCAAGCGCCTTCAATTGTGTAGAAGTCGAAAACATTTTTATGCCAAAGTTCACCTTTCAATCCTTCTGTCTCCTCCGGCTTTATTTGAGCGCCGGTAGCAATTATCAAAATATCGTAGGAAAGAACTTTGCTGTCTTTTAGTATAACTCGGTTTTCTTTTGGTTCAATCTTTTCTATTTCCGAAACGATAACATTTGCTTCCGAAGGAAAGAAATCCCTCTTCGGCTTTATAACATCCTTTCTTTTGTAGATGCCGAATGGAATGAATAAAAATCCGGGTTGATAGTAATGTGTTTCGTGTTGATCGACAATTGTTATTTGCCATTCATTTTTATCAAGCGCATTGCTTAATTTATTCAGCATCATTGTTCCGGCTGTGCCGGCTCCGAGAATTAATAACTTCTTCATCATGCATCCTTCTATTTTTATACGGGAATTAGTTCTTTTAATTTATCTTTTACGCTTCTGCAACTTCCGAATGCAGCATATACTTCGCACATTCTGCAGTCTTTGTTCGCGCAGACATTG
>JAGVBL010000314.1 GCA_020059785.1 Ignavibacteriales bacterium
AAAATATGCATATTTTTCTCATACCGAATCTGCTAACATCTGGTGGACTACTTCTGATACTGTGTGGGGACCATTACACACAAACGGACAACTAAGAGTTGCAGATCGACCGGTATTTTATGGCAAAGTTACATTAGATGGGAGTCTTGTAAAATATAGTAATAATGCACGACCTCAATTTTTAGGTGGGTTCCAAACCGGGGTTCACATTGACATTCCTTCAAATGGAGTAGCAAACTTAAAAACTGCTGCACAAACCGGAGGACATTTATTTACAAATCAATCTACAGTTTATCTTGAGTTCCGAGGTGATAGTTTAAGATATCGGTACAATACAACATCGGCATGGACCTATGTACTGGCTTCAACATTTGCACCTAATGGAACTATCTTTGCAGATAATGCAAACCTGAGAATTAAAGGAAGAGTTAAAGGAAGATTTTCTATCGGTGCCGATGGAAGCAGCCGCGGCAAAGTTTATCTTGAAGACGATGTTTTTTATAACCAGGATCCCCGCCAATTTCCCAACTCCACAGACATGCTTGGTATTATTGCAAAAGGAGATATTATAGTAACAGAGAATGCAGCAAATAATAACAATATAATTGTGCAAGCATCAATCTATTCAGAAAGTGGATCTTTCCAAGCAGAGGATTATCAGAGCCGTCCGGTTTCAGGAGCTATTCATTTATTAGGCGGTGTAATTCAAAATGCCAGAGGACCTGTTGGAACATTTAGAACTGTGGGGGGAGTTTCAATAATTGATTCCGGTTTTTCAAAGAGATACCGTTATGATGACAGATTTATGATTGCTAGTCCTCCATTCTTCCCCGGAACTAATTCTTTCGAAATTGTTTCCTGGTTTGAATAGTTAACTTAATATACTCCTCAATGCTGATTCAATACTATCTTGTTTGAATTTATATCCGTAGTCGTTTAACTTTTTCGGAATTACTTTAACACCGTAAATAAGTGCATCTGCAGCTTCACCAAGCATCATCTTTAAAACATATTCCGGAACTCTGATTAATGAAGGTCTATTCAAAACCTTACCTAAAGATTTTGCAAATTCATTCATTGTTATTACTTTCTGAGAAACCGTGTTTACTGCGCCGGTAACATCTGTATTTTCAATCGCAAATTTGAATATTGCAATAACATCATCAATACTTATCCATGGAAACCATTGCTTTCCGCTTCCAAGCGGTCCGCCAATAAAAAATCTGAAAGGGAGAACCATTCGTTTTAATGCTCCGTCATTTTTATCTAACACAATACCAAGCCGTAAACTTACCCTTCTAACATTAACTTCTTCAACCCTCTCTGCTTCCTTTTCCCATTCATCAACAACATCGGCAAGAAATCCGCTTCCCTTTGCCGAGCTTTCATCGGCTTCAAAATTTCCGATTCCATAATAACCGATTGCCGAGGAGTGAATAAGAAGGGATGGTTTCGAAACAGATTGTTTAATTCCATCTACAATTTTACGTGTGGATTCGATTCTGCTATTGTAAACATTTTTTTTGTGCTCAGCAGTCCATCTTCTAGACATTATATTTTCACCCATCAGATGAATTACAACATCATTCCCGTTCACAAAATCAGCCGGCTCGGTTTCATGATTCCATGTAACATAATTATTTGCACCGGGAATAAGTTTATTTGCTTTTTCTAAAGACCGGCTTACAACTGTAACCTGATTACCCTCATTAATTAATTCGATTGATAATCTTCTGCCAATTAGACCCGTTGCACCTGTAATTACTATTTTTTTGTTCATTCCTGTCCCTTTTTCTCTACAACAAATTAATCAAATGATAAGTTTTACGTGTGAATTATTTGTTTTTCTATTCTTATTATAGAGGTATTAAATTTGATGATGTTTCATTTTTCTAACAAGCCATAAGATAAATCAATATGACCGGATCAAAATTAAGGGGGGCACAATGAAGATTATTCTATTATTTCTTTCGATTATTTCATCAATCAACGCTGACCAGATATCACTTAAAGGAAAAATTACAGACAGAACTACCGGAGAACCGCTCAGTTTTGCCAATGTAAGAATTTATGGAACAACAACAGGTACTGCAGCAAATCTTGAAGGGAACTTCGAATTAAAGCTTAAACCGGGAAGTTATATTGTGATTACTTCTTTTATCGGCTACAAATCCGACACACTAAATATTCAGTTAAACGATAACAAAACTATTCTGGTTAAACTGGAACCGATACCTGTAAGGTTACCGGAAGTAACTGTATTACCGGGAGTAAATCCTGCAAATGAAATTATACGAAGAGCAATTGATGCTAAGCAGGAAAGAGAAAAGAAAATTGATTCTTATATTTTTAGGGCATACACAAAAGGACTTGTAAAAACCACAAAGGATATTACATCATCGGATAGAAGTGTTGGTATATCACTGGGCACAAAAGATACCGGTGCATTAAAAATTACAGGTATAATTGAAAACGAAAGCAAGGGTTATTTCAAAAAACCAAACTATTATAAAGATGAAATAATTGCACGGAAACAATCGGCAAATACCCCATCAACAATAAATATTCTAACGGGTGGTCGTCTTCTCCAGAATTTTTACACAAACGATATTCAATTCTTCAACAGACCATTAGTTGGACCCATTGCCGATGACGCCCTAAGCTACTACTATTACATAGCCGAAGACACTCTTGCAATGGATAACAAAAATGTTTTTCAAATTTACTTTGAACCGATTGACAAAGCAGATCCGGGATTTTTTGGTAAGATATTTATAGAGGACAAATCATTTAACCTTGTTAAGCTTGATGTTAATTTGAATAAAGCCGCAAACCCGGGTGGATTATTTACATTAATAAATATTTTCCAGCAGTTCGTTCCGTTCGAAAACCAGATTGTTATGCCGATTGATTACAGAGTGTATGTAGAAGGAAATTTCTTAGGACTCGCTAAATTCGGATTCGAGCTCAATACAATTTTCCACGATTACGAGATTAACAGTAATTTGAGTAAAGACTTTTTTGACATGGTTGTAATTAAGGTTTTGCCCGATGCAGATAAAAAAGATTCTACTTACTGGAAATCTATTCAATCTATTCCAAACACACTTGCAGAGGTTGAAGCCTATAGCCGGATTGATAGTCTTGAAGCTATACCGAGAACTTTCTGGGATAACTTTTCAATTCTATCTACAACACTATATCTATCGGATAATTATTCCATCTCCGGGCCGTTAGCACTTTACAGTTTTAATCATATCACCGGACATTCGTTAAACTTTTCATTCAACATCTATAACGAACTGGATAAAAGATTAAATATGAGTTCCAGCTTTGCATACGGATTTTCGGATAAAAAATTCGAGTCAGATATACGAACACGCTATTTTCTGGGAGATTATAGAACCACCACATTAAGTTTAAGAGCTTATAACGAATTGACTGACCTTTTTAGTGAGTCGGTTAAGTATGATAAGATGACTTCAACCCTAACAAGCTTATTAGGCAAGTATGATTTCCGCGATTACTATTATACAAAAGGGATAGAATTAAAAA
>JAGVBL010000419.1 GCA_020059785.1 Ignavibacteriales bacterium
GATTATCCGGAATGATGAATCAAATAATTGTAAAAAATTTATTTAATGATATTCCGGAAAAATCTGAACAGGAATTTTTAGAAATTTTGTTGCAGAAAGATTCTATCAAAGTAGAAAGAATTGTTTCGCGGGGTCATTCGTCTCCAGAAAATTTTTGGTATGACCAGGATAAAAATGAATTTGTGCTTCTAATCTCCGGATATGCCGGAATTATATTTGATGATGGTTCTAAAATATATCTTAAACCGGGAGACTATTTAATAATTCCTGCTCATAAAAAACATAGAGTTGAATTTACCGATCCCGTTGAAAAAAGTATTTGGCTAACAATTTATTATTAATTTTTTTTATGGCTGAATCAAACAAAATAGTTGGCGGAGTGTGTTATAGAATTGCCGGTTACTTAGGCATTAATATTACTCTAGTTAGATCTTTTTGGGTTTTACTTACAATAATTACCTTTATAATACCCGGACTGTTCGTATATATAATTTTATGGTTAACCGGTCAACCGCGTATAGAACAAAAAAACTGAAATGAAAATTTAAATGAGAACAAAAACAATACTTGCAGTTACAGTGTTTTGTCTATTTTTTTCATCCAATTCATATGCACAGATTAAATCAGTAAATCTTGGTGCTTCTTTGGGGCTTGGAGAAATTAAGGGTAATTCACCTTCAGTAACCAGTCTTGGAACTTCAATTTATTTAGATTTTCTACCATGGTTTTCAAATGATCTTACTTTCAGAACCGGATTTATCTATGCGCAAAAACTCGAAAGATTTCTTCCGGAGAGTCGAATTCTAAGGTATTACCCGTTCATAAGATCATATTACTTAAAGGGAGTTTTAAGAGTAGAGTTAAATGATCTGTTTTATATTGAACCGGGTGCCGGATTAATTTATTTGAATGATAGAACTTTCGGCGACATCAACGAATGGGAACCGGGTGCCTCTTTTAATTTTTTGTATGGCATTGATTTTTCAGATTCGGAACGGAAAGGGATTCATCTTGGTATCGGTTTAGATTATGGTATCACATTTATGAAGACAAGTGCAAGTTATTATTTAATCTACATTCAAATTCAGAAAAAAATCTAACTATAACGTAATTACAAATTCGACAATTCCTTCATCAAAGTTTCATACTGATTAAAATAGAGTGATTGCTCTCCATCGCTTAATGCTTTTTCGGGATCAGGATGAATTTCAATCATTATACCATGCGCACCAACAATTTTTGCTGCTTTAGCTAAGGGCGCTACTTTATCCCTCTGACCAATTGCGTGGGAAGGATCGACAATAATCGGTAAATGTGTAAGTTCTTTAAGTACAGGAATTGCGCTTATATCAAGCGTGTTTCTTGTTGCTGTTTCAAATGTTCGTATCCCGCGTTCACACAAAATTACCTGGCGGTTACCCTGGGATAAAATATATTCTGCTGCGTTTAATAATTCGTCAATAGAAGCCATTATTCCGCGCTTTAGTAAAACCGGTCGCTGTGTTTTGCCGACTTCTTTAAGTAAAGCAAAATTCTGCATGTTGCGTGCGCCTATTTGTAATATATCTGCAGTCTTAGCAACCATCGAAACAAAAGGAGTATCGAGTACTTCTGTAACAACCGGCATATCATAATATTTTCCGGCTTGTGTTAGATCATCAAGTGCATCTAAACCTAATCCTTGAAAACTGTAAGGAGAGGTTCGAGGTTTAAAACATCCGCCTCGTAAAATCTGTCCGCCAAATTCTTTTACTTCCTGTGCACACTCAAGAATCATTTCTTTGGATTCAACCGAACAGGGACCAGCAATTACAACAAAGTTGTTACCGCCAATAAGTACATCGCGCACTTTTATAACTGTATCCTCTTTTTTGTATTCTCTGCTTGCTAACCGGTAACTTTTATTTTTGCTGGTTATTATATGAGGTGTTTCCTTAACAATTTCTTCTTTTGTCCGTTCAATATTCGTAGTGTCTATTTCATCAATTTTTCCAAGTTCAAGTTTTGTTCTTACCAGTTCCTGGGATGGATAACTGCCAAGTACTTTCATAAAGCGAACATAACGACCGAATTCATCCAGTAATTTCTGAATTGATTCATCCTGTATGTTCCCTTCAAAATCAAGATAAAACATCTCTTCCCACGCATTTCCTATTATCGGTCTCGATTCAAGTTTAGTAAGATTTATATTGTTCTTTTTAAATACACTCAAAGCTTCTACAAGCGAGCCGGGCATTTGAGATGTTGCCATTACTATTGAAGTTTTACAAGGTATTCTCTTATCAACTACTTGTGGTTTTCTGGAAGCAACTAAAAATCTTGTGTAATTCTCTTTTTGATTAGCAATATTACGGATCAAAATTTTTAGTCCGAACAATTTTGCTGCTTCTTCACTTGCAATAGCGGTAAAGTAAGAATTGTTTTCCTCCTTAACTTTCTGAACCGACATTGCAGTATCAATAAAATATTCAATTGAAGCATTCGGAATGTTTTCAATAAACTTACTGCATTGAGAAGCTGCCTGGTAGTGTGCGTAAATCTTTTTTATTTTCTCAAGCTTTATATCCTTAAGACCAACCAGGCAATGGTTTACTTTATATTTTTCTTCACCAACAATTGAAAGCGATGTATGCAAGAGAAGGTCGTATACTTCGTTAATTCCTCCTGAGGTTGTGTTCTCTATTGGAAGAACGGCTAGATCAGATTCCCCTTTTTCAACGGAATCAATCACTTCATCAAATCTTTTCTTAAAAACAAATTTGAACTTTGTCTTTGAGGCGGAGAAATATTTTTTTGCAGCAAGGTAACTATAAGATCCTTCTATGCCCTGAATCGCTACTGTTAATATTTTTTTTCTTTCCGAAGTTGGATCATTTGCTTGAACATATTTCTGCTGCAACCTAACCGAATCTTCTATTATTTCATAAAAGATCTTCGATATATAAGTCGAATCCAATCCTTCTTTCTTACCAATTTTTATTATACGTTTAAGAAGTTCAGCTTCCCTAGATTGATCCCTTATCGGGCTTTTAGTAGTTTCTTTTGTAAGAATTACTTCCTTACTAAGTTCTCTCCTTTTTGAAAGCATCTTTAAAATATTTTCGTCAACACTATTAATTAGCTTTCTAAGATGCTCAATATCGTTCACTCTTTTTTTAGGCATAAAACACATTTGATGTTGAAATTTGGGGATTGAAGATAAAAAAAAACAATAAAATAACCGAGAATCTCTTTTCACACTGCTTTAAATTGACAAACATCTCTTAAAATTGTAAGTTAGAAATGGATAAAAAACTCCAATTAATCAAATCAGAGTAGACTAACATTGGTTTACAACTTATGGTGGTACTAATGATTAATGAATCTCGAAGGAAATTCCTAAAAACTTCTGCACTAATAGGTGCCGGAATTACAGGGTTGTCTGCTAAGTCTGTAAAAGCCGGACCGAAATACGTTTTAGATGAAAACAGAATGGGTGTGCTTGTTGATACTACTATATGTATTGGATGCAGAAAATGTGAATGGGCTTGCAAAACTGAACACGATTTACCAACACAACCGATTGAATCCTACGATGACAGATCAGTTTTCGAAAAAATGAGAAGACCCGATGCAAAAGCATTAACAGTTGTAAATGAATACCCGTCAAAAGAAACTGATCAATTTCCAATTAATGTAAAAGTACAATGCATGCATTGTGATAAACCAGCTTGTGTATCGGCATGCATCGTTGGCGCATTTTCCAAAGAGGAAAACGGCTCGGTTATTTGGGATACGGACAAATGTATTGGATGCCGTTATTGTATGGTAGCTTGTCCATTTCAGGTTCCTGCATTCGAGTTTGAGAAAGCTTGGCATCCCTCAATTCGTAAATGCGATTTCTGTTTTGAACGTACAAAAGAAGGAAAGCTTCCGGCTTGCATTGAAATTTGTCCGATGGAAGTTCTTACCTACGGAACAAGAAAATCACTAGTCGAACGTGCACATCAAAAAATAAGTCTTTATCCGGATCGATACATTAACTACGTTTACGGAGAGTATGAAGTTGGAGGAACCAGCTGGCTTTATTTAGCAAGCAAGGATTTTGCTGAACTTCAATTTCCAAAATTAGGAACTAATACTGCGCCGGGTGTTAGCGAAGCAATTCAACATGGAATATTCGCTTACTTTGTTCCGCCGGTTGCTTTATATGCTTTGCTTGGTGGAGTAATGTGGATTAATAAAAAGAAAGCCGAATCAAATAAACACAAGGAGGTACTTCATGAGTGAAAATATGAAACCTGTACCTCTGCCAAGAAGATATTTTACTCCTACGGTTATAGTTATTGCGGTTATTGCGGCTGTAGGATTATTATTTGTGCTTGCACGATTAATATTTGGAATAGGAGCAGTAACAAATTTATCGAATGAATTTCCATGGGGAATTTGGATAGGGATTGATGTAGCAGCCGGAGTAGCACTTGCTGCTGGCGGATTTACTACAGCTGCACTGGGTCATATAATGCACAAGGAAGAATATCATTTAATAACACGTCCGGCATTACTAACTGCAATGCTTGGTTACACATTTGTTGCAATAAGTGTTGGAATTGATTTAGGACGATACTACTACATCTGGCATCCACTAATAATGTGGAATGGTAACTCTGCCCTATTTGAAGTAGGCATGTGCGTTATGATTTATCTAACCGTCCTTTATATTGAATTCCTTCCGATTGTAACCGAACGGTTTATTGGACGAGTTAATCTTCCGGGATTTTTTAAAAGATTTAACGTATCTCTTGATAAATTATTAAGAGCATTAGATAGAGGTCTGGATAAAACAATGTTTATTTTTATTATTGCCGGTGTTGTTCTCTCCTGTTTACATCAATCCTCGCTTGGAACATTGATGATAATTGCCGGACCCAAAATGCATCCTTTATGGCAAACACCTATTCTTCCATTATTATTCTTGCTTTCTGCAATGTCTGTTGGTTTCCCTATGGTGATATTTGAATCCTATCTTACATCAAAATCCTTCGGTTTGAAACCCGAGACTAATATTATGGCAAACCTCGGAAGTATGGTAGCACCATTACTCGGTATTTATCTTTCATTCAAATTAGGTGATATGGTAATTAGACAGACATTTGTTTATTTAACCGAGTTCAATACAGCAAGTGTAATGTTTGTTATAGAGATTGTAATTGGTGTAGTTGTTCCGTTACGGCTCTTCCTGTCGCCGCAAATTCAGAAATCGCCGATGGGATTAAGTATCGCGGCGTTTCTTGTAATCTTTGGCGTATTCTTAAATAGAATGAATAATTTTATTGTTGCATACAATCCTCCTTATGTATTTCAGAGTTATTTTCCATCAATTGGAGAAATTTCTGTAACAGCGGGTTTTATTGCTCTGGAAATTTTATTGTTCAGAGCTTTTGTAATGATTTTCCCTATTGTTAGCGTTCCTCAGCATTCCGGTACAAAAGCAAAGTTCTCTATAAGGAGTGTGTAGCCATGAAAAAATTATTAATAACAATTTTGTTCTTAGCTCCAATTTCAATTCAGAGCCAAACTAAATTAAATAGCACGCACGCAAATCTTAATTTGACATGCTCAAATTGTCATTCGTGCACTATCCCTACAAAGGAAAATCCTTGTCTAAAACCATGTCCAAGAGAAAGTTTAATAAGAATCGATCAGAAGCCGGAAGAAGGACCGCGTGTAATAGTAATGGATAAGTTACGCGATACAGATATTTACGCATCGGTAAAATTTTCTCATTTAGCTCATGCAGAGATGTCAGATATGACCGGCGGATGTAGAACATGTCACCACTATAATCCCCCCGGAAATGTTGTCGGATGTTCCGATTGTCATGAAATTACAAGAAAAAGAGCCGATATTACCAAACCGGATCTAAAGGGTGCCTACCACCAGCAATGTATGAATTGCCACAGATCATGGAGCGGTAAAACCGATTGTAACGATTGCCATGTTGTTAAAGAAAAAGCAGACTTAAAACCTGTTAAAGTAAAAGATGAAAAAACGAAAAGAATTCATCCAGAAGTAAAAGCACCAGAAAAAATATCTTTCAACACAAAAACAGATAAAGGTAAGCTTGTTACTTTCTATCATAACGATCATACCGGTTTATTTGGATTAGAATGTTCACAATGTCATTCTAACGAAAGTTGCTCAAAATGCCATTCACAAATAAAGAAACCAGCAGAAATTAAAAAATCATTTGCTGAACAACATAAAAAATGTTCCAGCTGTCATGAAGTTAAATCAGATTGCAACAAATGTCATTCGAATAAAGAAGTTGCACCATTTAACCACAAGATTTCTACAGGATTCGACATTGCAAAATTCCATTCCAAATTAAACTGTGCAAGATGCCATACAACTCCGGCCAAATTTACTGGATTAAACAAAGATTGTGTAACTTGCCATGGTGCGTGGAGTTGGGACAATTTCGATCATAAAAAAACCGGATTAGTATTAAACGAAACACACGGCGAATTGGATTGCGAGAGCTGTCACAAAGATAAATCTTATGCAAATCCAACTTGTACTGATTGCCATGACGATTTAACATATCCCAAAAATTTA
>JAGVBL010000146.1 GCA_020059785.1 Ignavibacteriales bacterium
TACCGAACTACATATTAAAATCAGGTGAAGTAATTGCTGAAAAGGGGTGATAAGAATCGCCTCTTTACATGTAATATTTACCATAGATCTGTCATTTTATTTAAAATTTTTCTTTGTATTATCTCCATCCTTTGCTATATTCAACATAACAAGATGAAAAAACTTCCACTTTCCGGACTGGTTTAATATTTGTCATAAGTTAAGCGATGTGTTTTTAGATGGTTTTTTGAGACGATCGGAAAAAATTACTGAAATTGAAAGTTTATAAAGGAATAATTTAGTGGGTCAGCAACAACTCTTATTAATCTTGTTAGGTATTTTGGTTGTAGGCGTTGCAATCTTTGTTGGTATAAATCTATTCCGCGCTAATGCAATTGAAACAAAACGGGCAAATGTTACAAATGAACTCGTTAATTTAGCTTCGCTTGCACAACAATATTATATGAAACCAAAAGCTCTTGGGGGAGGTGCCCGAACTTTTACCGGCTGGGTAGTTCCGGATGAATTAGAAACTACTGCTAATGGACATTTTACCGCAACTGTATTTACTGATAGTGTTGTTTTGATTGGCATAGGAAATGAGGTAGTTACTAATAACGATTCAATAAAGATACAATTAACAGTTAGATCAACATCGTTCAGGACTGTAATCATAAATTAAACTAATTCTTTTATTCTAATTAATTAACATAAGTAACAACAAATCAACAGGAGTAAAAAATGGGTCAACAACAACTTCTATTAATCGTACTTGGCGTTATCATTGTTGGTATCGCAGTAGTAGTAGGTATTAACGTATTTACTGCAAGCAGCACACAAGCAAACAGAGATGCAGTTATTGCAGATATGACAAACCTGGCATCTTTAGCTCAGCAATATTATAGAAAACCACAAGCACTGGGTGGCGGGGGAAATTCATTTACTGGATGGACAGTTCCTAGTCAATTGGATACGACTGGCAACGGTACATATACAGCAACAATTGCAGCTGGAGCTGTAACAATTGTTGGAACCGGTAATGAAAAAGGAAACAATGGAACAACCAACGTTCAAGCTACCATGGTTGTAGGTCCTAATCAAATCACATCTACAACTATTAACAATTAGTTTTTTTCTCGAATTTTCTTAAATTGGAGGCGGCTAAAAATGAATGTAGCCGCCTTCTTTTTTTATTAAAGGGCAATTAAAATGATTGAAGTTCGGTTCAATGCTCAAAAAAATAATGGTCAGGCAATTACCGGCAATTTAAGCGAGCCAACCTATAAGGAAGCTAAAAATAAGATTCATAAACTTGCCGAAAAACATCAGCTTAAAATCCAATCAATTGAGAAGAAAAGCTCATACATTTATAAAATTCGCCGTGGTAAAGAAAAACCAATTGTGGGAGAACAAAGAGCTTTTTCTAAAGATGAAGTTGCCAATGCTTTAAGAAAACTTGGTTACGAAGTAGTTTCTGTAAATAAAAAGTTATTGGATTTCAATTTAAAACCACCAGCACAGGATGTAGTATCATTTGTTAAAATTAGTGCTGAACTCTTGGAACAGAAGCTTCCGTATAGTGAAATATTAACGCTTTTGATTAACGATATTGAGAATAAAACATTAAAAGAAACTTTGAAGCAGATTAATAACGAATTGAAAAAAGGTGCGGATAGCGAAACTACTTTTTTACGTTATCAGGGAGTATTTGGAAAATTTACAGCTTATATGTTGGGATTAGCATCAAAAAGCGGAAATATGGCAGAGATTTATAAAGCAACTGCAAAATTTTTAGAGAGACAACAGGAGTTCAGAAAAAATTTAAGAAGCGCTCTTATTACACCTCTTGTTACCTTGTTTGTTTTATTCCTCGCTGTAATTTTTTATGTCGGTTATATTTTTCCTGAGACTGCTAAATTATTTGTGAAATTTAAAATTGATCTTCCACCATTAACCGCCGCAACTCTTGGAATAAGTGATTTCCTTATGAATAATATGTTATTAGTTACCCTGGCAATTATTATTCCGCCAGTAATCTTTTGGCAATTTTCTAAAACAAAAAACGGAAGATTGTTTGTAGATCGCTTGATGCTCAAAATACCGATTATGGGTTCGCTAATTCATAAAACATTAATTGAAGTTTTTTGTAGAGTCTTCTATACACTTTACAGCGGGTCGGCAGAAAGTATTGAACCAATAAGAATTGCTGCCGAGGCAACAGGTAATACATATTTCGAAAACCAGATTAAGACTGTTGCAATTCCTCTTATGATTAAAAAAGGAATTGGAATTACAGATGCGTTTCAGGCAAGCGAAGTATTTACTGAAACAGCATTATCAAGATTTCATTCGGGCGAAGAAACCGGTACAATTAAAAACACTGCACTACAACTTGCAAATTACTACGAGAGCGAAACTGTTTTCAGATTGAAAAATGTTATTGAATTAATCCAGGTTGGAATTGCAATGGTTATTATGATTGTGATGATTGCACTTACATTGATCTCTGCAGAAACTGCAACAATAAGCCCGAAATCACCGGTAATGTAAAATATTTGAGGAATTAGAATGATTGATACACAAATTGAAATGACTGATAAAATTGGCTACCTGCTGTTAAAGAAAGGTATTATCGATTCCAAAATTCTTGAGCAGTCATTAAAAATAAAAGATGCCGATCAGCTTAAACAAAAAAGAAATCTTGCCCAAATACTTGTTGATGAATTTGGATTTGAGCACGATGTGATATTCAGGGAAGTGGCTGTTCTATATGCGTTTAAAGAATTAAATATCCACCCGGAAGAACTTTCCGAAGAGAGAGTAACTGAAATAAAAGGATTAATGAACAAACAGGGTACTGAAGTTCGAAAGATGCTTTTAGACCATCGTGTAATTCCATACCGTTTCGATGACAAAATAAAAGATAAACTTATTCTAGCCGCAGTTGATCCTACCGATAGAACACTTGCAAAAATTGCTTATTCCCTTAATGCAAAAAAATATGAAATAAATTACCTGAGAAAAAAAGATTACGAAAAACTAATAAACATGCTTGTTGTTTCCGAGAATGAATACTTAAAGCTGATTCAGGAAGCCGGTGAAGAAATTCAGGTAACCCAGGAAGAAGTTTCTATTAATGAAGAAGAACTTGATGCAGAAATAAATAAAAGTGCTCTTATAAATTTGATTGAAGCTGCACTGGTTGAAGGTGTTCGAAAAGGTGTGAGTGATATTCATCTTGTTCCCAAAAGCGGAAATAAAACCGAAATTCATTTTAGGCTGGATGGTAAATTACAATTATGGCATGTTCAGGAAGGAACTATGCCGGAAGCTGTTATGGCGGTTGTTAAAGACCGGTCTAAAGGCCTCGACCGATTTGAAAGAGAAAGAGCACAGGATGGATTTATTCAAAGAGAAATTGACGGACACATAATTCGTTTTAGAGTTTCGGTATTACCAACCGTTGGAACAGAATTAAAAAATAAATTTGAGAGTATTGTTATAAGAATTCTTGACGATCGGAAGGTAATTAAAGATTTGAGCAAGCTTGGTTTAACCGGCTATTCGAATAAAGCGTTTGTTAAAGCAATTACTCAACCACAAGGAATGATTATACTTACCGGTCCAACCGGTTCCGGTAAAAGTACAACCTTAATTGCAGCACTTTATCAGGTAATTAATCCTACTAAAAATGTTCTAACAGTAGAAGACCCCGTTGAATATGTAATTGAGGGTGCCCGTCAGCTTAAGATTGGTTATAAAATGAATTTTGAACAGGCTATAAGATCTATTCTCCGCCATGATCCCGATATTGTTCTTGTTGGTGAGATGCGTGATAAAGAAACTGCAGAAACTGCAATTAAACTTGCTAACACGGGACACTTAACATTTTCTACGTTACACACTAATGACGCGCCGAGTGCAGTTGCACGTTTGTTTAAAATGGGTGTTGAACCATTTTTGATTGCTTATGCTATTAATATTATTGTAGCACAAAGACTGATTAGAAAATTATGTACCGTTTGTAAGAAGAAAGTTGATAATATTGAGGAACATATTGCAAATACAGGGTTAGACATTAAAGATTGGATCGGTCATGAAATTTATGAAGCTGTTGGGTGCGATAAATGTAATCAGACAGGTTATAAAGGAAGAATGGCAATTCATGAAGCACTCTATTTCACAAAAGAAATTAGAAGGCAGATAGTGCGTTCCGGCGAAGAAGTTGATGAAGAAGCAATTAGAGATCAGGCAAGAAAAGATGGAACAATGAGTTTGAGAGATTCCGGATTCGAAAAAGTAAAATTAGGATTAACATCAATTCAAGAAGTGATTGGCGCAACAATGGAAGATTAGTTAATCACATTAAACGTGAATAACTTATCTTTTTCTTATATTGCAAAAAGGAAATGGGAAAAAAATATTTACCCAGAAATTCGGTAACTGTTGATGATAGAACAAGCTAAACAAATCCTCTCTACATTTGCAAAGCAAATCCCACCAACCGTTTTTGGTCCTGAACGTGTTCGATATATTATTGAAAATATCGATAGAATGACCCAGGAAGAAAAAATTCATGTACTTAACCTTGCAAATTATATTCTGACTGTTATGCTAGAACGCAATGCCTCAGATGTTGAAATCGGTGGTTTCGGAGCTCAAAATTTTATTTGGTTCAGAATATATGGTAAAAAAGAGCGGATTAAAGAATTACCTCAATTTACAATTGATGAAGCATCAACTCTTATTGTATCTTTACTTAATAAAAATCAATCTCAATATTTGCTTCAGAATAGAAATCTCGATTTCAGTTACACTTATAAATTAGATAAAATTTCCCGGTATGTTAGATTTAGAGCAGATGCTTATTTCGATCTGGATTCTCTCTCCTTAAATATGAGAGCAATTCAAGCAGCTGTTAGACCAATCGAATCCCTGGACTTTCATCCTTATGCAATTAAGACAATGAGTCATAACTTCATAAAATTCGGTTTGTCTTTAATTACGGGTATTACTGGTAGTGGTAAATCATCCACTCTTGATGCTATTATTGATTTTCATAATCAGTTTGACCCTTGCCATATTGTTATTATTGCAGCTCCGGTCGAGTATGTTCATACTTCAAAAGTTTCGATAATTAAGCATAGGGAAGTTGGTAGAGATGTCCTTTCATTTAAAGAGGGAGTAATTCAATCTTTACGTCAGGATCCCGATATTATAGTTATTGGTGAAATGCGAGATCCCGACACCATTTTAGCGGCTTTAGAGGTAACAGATACAGGTCATAAGGTATTTTCTACCTTACATACTTCTTCAGCTGTCGAATCGATAGACCGTATTATTGCAGAAGTTAACCCTGCAGAGCAAGAACGAGTCCGGAATAGATTGGCAGATGTTTTGATAAGTGTTGTATCACAAAAACTGGTTCCGAGTCTTGATGGCAAGAGGGTTTTAGCTAAAGAAGTTCTAATTGTTACCCCAAGTGTAAAGGCAGCTATAAAGAATAATAATACCAGTGAAATATATATGATGATTAATCAAGGTGGACAGCAAGGAATGGTAACTATGGAACAGGATTTGTTGAGACTATTTATGGAAAAGAGAATATCCAAAGAAAATGCGATTGCTTATTCAAATAATAAAACCAGAATACTTCAACTAATGAAGGGCGCTTAAAAAAAGTGAAGCCTGTTGTTTGTATATATTGTGAAGGAACCGACACTAAAATTGCTGTTGTAACAAAAGAGAAAGACTCTATAAAGATTCAGCGAGTTGCATCCTTAACAATGTCTTCTTCTCTTCAACAAGCAGTAAGGAAACAATCTCTTGAAGAAATTGACAGCACACTCCCTTCAAATAACGACCTCTCATTCGACAACCTGGATGAAGTAACTCAAGACGAACCTTTAAGTGATAATTCGGATGTTGGACAACTTCAATCTTCTTTATACGGACTAAAATTAAACCAGCATCAATTTATCCCTATTATAACTGAACCGATAGTTAATTACCATATGTATGATGGTCCGCGAGATGATAATAGAAAAAAATTACTTCAACTTGTTGCAAATGACATTCAGACAGTTAAGGGTATTTCAGTAGAACTTGATTCGGTTGATGTGACCGAACTTAACGACAAGGCAATGTTGAGTGTATTTATTGAAGGTGAAATACCATGTGTTCACCTTGTAAACTTACTTGCAAATTATAATAACCGTCGATATTTCAAAATTCCTACTGTAAAAACGGCTGAGTTATCTCTGGCATATTATGTTAGTAAAACAAATAAATTTTTTCCGGAAGATAATACACTAATAATTTACATCGGCAAGGAATATAGCAAGTTAATTTTTCTTGAAGGACAAAAACTTAAACATATCGGCGCCACTTTAGATATTGGAACTAAAAATCTTCATACATACGATGTCTATTTCTCAAAGATTCTTCTCGAAATGGAAAATGGCGGAATTCCAAAACTTGATAACATAATTCTTTGCGGAGAAGACCGATCGGAAAATTTAATATTATCATTTTTCGGAACATTCCCGGAAGCAAATGTTAGCGAATTAAAATTTGAAAACTTCGATACATCATTAATTACTGACGAAGACACTAAAAATCTTGCGCTTTATGCTATACCAATCTCCTCGGCAATTGAATATTTTGATGAACTGGATAAACTTCATGTAGGCGTAAATTTCCTTCCGAAATATATTCAAGAGCGGCAAAAGTTCTTTCAATTTGGTTGGCACAGCTATGCAATTCTTCCGCTCTTATTTGGAGCAACATTCTTTTTTACATTCCAGATACTGTCGAGTTACCGGGAAATGAAAGAACTCGATTTTGAAATTGAAAGATTAACCGCACTCCAGCAGCAAAATCAAGCTCTGGTTGAAGAAATTTCTCCTCTCGAACGGCGTATTAATAGTTTTGATGCTACACAGGCAATACTGGATTCCGCTGTAACGGGGTCCGGAATCTGGAATAATACACTCGTTAAAGTCTCTGATTTTATTGAGCGGAGAAGAAATTTCTGGATAACACGTTTAGAGACGGTAGCCCCCGATGAAGTGAAGGTGGACGGTTATGCTCTTTCAAGGAGTGTACTTACAGAATTTGCACAAACAAATAATACTGCACTTCTCAAATTCATTAACTATGAACCCTTAAGAGAAAAGAGTGCATTTGCTTATACAATTAATTTTAAAATTGGACAGGACACTGTTACAACAAAATGACCAGTAAAGTTAAAAATACCATAATTATGATCCTTATACTTATTGCAATTGTAGTTGGCGGAGGACTGTTTAATTATGTATTTCTTAAGGGTAAAATTGCAGACAGGGAAGCTAAAGTAAAAGATTTAAAATTATTCCAGCTTGATACTGAAGCACTCGAACTTCAGTTAGTTTCATTAAAAACGAAAGTAGTCCAGCTCGATTCTATTCTAGAAAACAGAAAGTATAATATCCCGTTTAATTTGCCGCAGTCAGACTTTTTTGATTTTGTTAACAGGGTAAGTTTCTCTTTCTCACCGGATTCTTATGTGAATATTGAATACAACGATATGGAAGTTGGATCGAATTTTAATATCTATCACTATACTTTAAACGGCATTGCGGAATTTAATGATCTAAATAATCTCATCTATGCAATAGAAGAGAGTAAACTGTTAAAGAAGATTTCTTCTGTAAGCATTTCGAATAATGTAAAAGTGGATACTGATGGTACGCCCCATTACCTGGTTAACTACAATTTTAAAGTCGTGGTTTATTTTTCTAATGACGATCGTTTTTTTGTTAAGAGTTATAAAGAAAATTCACTTGTACCAAATCCTGTTTATGATATTTTCTATCCTTTAATTAGAAATGAAATTCCACCAAATAAAGATGGACTTCTCGATGTTCAATCGGCTTCTTTACTGGCATTAATTCCTGATGGTGCCTTTCTTGCCGATGCAAATGGAAACACTTACTTATTGTGGGAAGGCGATAAGGTTTATCTCGGCTATCTGACAAATATCAATTATCAGACTAATGAGGTAAGTTTTGTTCTTAACAAAGGCGGAATAATTGAATCAGTTACACTGAAACTTGATAAAGAAAAAAAGCAGAGTAAATAAAATGAAAAAGCTAATTATCATTTGTCTGTTTATAACTTTGTTTGCAGATATTGATGCACAGGTTGATCTGAAACAAAAACTTCAAGGATATGTTAATCCGAATGAATTAGTGACGCTATCGGAAAATATTTCCTTCGATCAGGCTATTCAGGTCCTAAGTACGGTTAGCGAAAAAATAACGGGAAAGAGAATTGTTTCTACTGCCTCCGTTACTGTTCCAATAGGTGTTGAACTTGATAAAATACAATATAAGAAAGCCCTGTTTATTATTGCACAGTATCATAATTTAATGGTTGAAGAAACCGAATCTGTTATTATTGTTAAGAAAAAAGATTCCGGCAAAGAACAATTAACGGCAGATATTTATGCTTCGGTTGACGACCGCGAAGTTAAAATAACCGCCCTTATGTTCGAAGCAAATGTTTCTGAAATGCAAGAGCGCGGAATTAACTGGCAGTTCTTACTTTCAAGATCCGGTCTCTCTATTGGCGGTGATTTTACAAGTGTTCAGGAACAGCAGCAATCATCATCAACAACATCACAGGTTCAACAGAAACCACCCGCTTTCGATTTAGCGAGCGCATCAACATTTGAAATGGGCAAGTTCAAAGGGAACGCAACTGCTCTTTTTAGATTTTTTGAAACCGAAAATCTTGGAGAAATTTTTGCAAGACCAACCGTAACTGTTAGAAATAATATTCAGGGACGAGCGCAGGTCGGCTCTGATTTTTCAATTAAGGAAAGAGACTTTGCCGGTAATTTGATAGATAAATTCTATTCTACCGGAACAATTATAGAGGTTACTCCACATATTTATAAAGAAGATGGTATTGACTATATTTTATTGCGGTTAAAGGTTGAGCGCAGTTCGGCAATTCCAGGTGTAATTAGCACTGAAATTAGAAAGACCGAAGCAAATACAAGTGTTATGCTCCTCGATGGCGAGGAAACTGCAATCGGCGGTCTTATTGTTTATGAAGAAACTACAGTTAGAAGAGGAATTCCATTTCTTAAAGATTTGCCATGGTGGGTACTTGGGATAAGATATTTAGCCGGTTATGATTCAAAAGATGTTGCTAAAAAAGAAATTATTATGCTTATAAAAGCAGAAATTCTTCCCTCGCTAAAAGAAAGAGTTTCAAAGCAGAGAGACAACGAAGTTCTTAAGAAACAGATAAAAGAAAATTCGGAAGAAGTGGATAAAATAAAATCCCAATTGAAGAAAAACGAAGAAGAAAAGTAAAGCATAAAAAATAATTCTTTATCTGAATATTTTTAAAATAAGTGTAATGAAGCATACTAATTATGACTCTTCATGTTCGCCTGATATTAATTACGTTCATAATTCTTATTATTTCATCATTTGCCACGACGTTAATTTACTATAACCTTACCGGGCAGCTTTTATCCAAATATCAAACTCAAAACATCCTTAATTCTACTAACGATTTTGTTTTTACATTTCAGAATTCATTGCAGCAGGTGGACGAAGATTTCAACGAGATTTCTCCTAAACTTGGTTATTTCAAAAATGTGAATTTAGATTCAACCGGCATCGATTTTATTTTTACACTGGTAAATGATTCATTGATAAGTAATACAGAATTTCGTGTTAAGTCGAACAATTTTCTGAATTTCCGATCCAGATCTTTCAGACAATTATTCACCGATAATCCGAACATAGTTTTACGTTATAATAACCTGAATAACGGAAAAGTTTATTATTATGGATTTTTAATTACATCAGAATTTCTTGATAAGATTGGCGAAAAAATTAATGCGGATGTTGCCTTAGTAATAAATAATGCACCGGTCGAGATTTCAAAATCGAACAAAAATCAAACTTACCTTTTAAGTATAATCAACGCTATTAACAATCTTAAATTCCGGAACAACTATGATATATTTAGCGAAGAATTAGAGAATGTCGATTTCGAATCAGCCAAGGTAACACCGCACCAAATTTTGACTCCCGGCGGTAAGATTAGTTTTATTGTTTTCAATACTTTTCAGGAAGGTGTAAGCTTAAGAGAGACATTAAAAAATGTTATGTTTATAATTGTTGTTTCGGGAAGTGCCCTTACTTTTATAATTGTTTTGCTTTTCACCACAAAACTTAGAAAACAAATTGCACTTTTAAGTGAAGCCGCAGAAATAATAAAACATGGGAACCTGAAACACCGTGTTCCGATAATATCAAAAGATGAAGTTGGAAAACTCGGTGAGACATTCAATTCTATGCTGGATGAAATTAACCGTAAAGAAGAAGCTGAAAAAGAGTACACTGAATTTATTACGCTAATGAATCAAAACCCGACTTTAAAAGAAGTATCTGAAGCGGCGCTTACAAAAATTATTAAATCTACCAATCTTGCTTTTGGTGTTCTTTACCTGGTTGAAGAAAATAATCTTAGATTAATTTCTTCTTCTGGTATTGGTAAGAATATTGTTCAGCCGATTCAGAGTATGGATCTTTACAGCAATGCAATAGAGAAAAAGGAAGTTGTGGAATTTAATTTTCATGAAAACTATCCGGAAATTAAGACGGGACTTACATCTGTAAAACTAAAATACATTTTAATCTATCCTATAATTAACAATAAAGAGACAATTGCCATACTGGAACTGGCATCGGAATCTGAACCGGCTGGTAAAATTAAAGAGTACATAAGTAATATTCATGAGCAGCTTGCTATCGGGTTGATTAATGCAAGGTCGCTCGAGCAATTAGAAAATATTGTTCAGGAACTGAAAAGACTTAATGAAGAATACCAGAAACAGAACAAGCAGATTTTGGAACAGAACGAAGAACTCAAAGAATTACATAAACAGATTAATGAAAAAGCAATTGAATTAGAAAAACAGAGGCTAAAAGCAGTAGAGCTTACTAAAGTTAAATCCCAGTTTCTTGCAAGCATGTCCCATGAATTGAGAACGCCTCTAATATCAATACTCGGATTAACAGAACTGATATTAAAAGACGATTTTACTCCGGTTAAATCTAAAGAAAGACTTGGAATTGTTTTTAGAAACGGGAAAAAACTTTTAGGAATGATTACTAATATTCTTGAGTTCTCTAAAATAGAATCGGGTAAGATTGAGATTAAGAAGGATAATTTTTTATTGAACGATTTGCTGGAAGAAATAAGACAGAATATAGAACCGATTTCTAAAGAGAAAAAACTAAATTTTTATATACAAAAACCAACCGGTAAAAATTTTCTAGTTAACACAGACAAAAGCAAACTGGAACAGATACTGAATAATTTGCTTACTAATTCGGTAAAGTTTACGGAAGCGGGTGAAATAATTCTTTCGATTAACATGGAGAATAATAACGGACTTAGCTTTGTTATAAAGGATACTGGAATTGGTATTTCCGCAGAAAATCAACGATTGATATTTTCAGAATTTCGTCAGCTTGATGGAAGCACATCGCGTAAATACGGCGGAGCCGGATTAGGATTAGCTATTACAAAACGATATGTAGAATTGCTTGGCGGCACCCTATCGGTTAATAGTATGGTTAACCAGGGAGCTGAGTTTAGTTTCACAATAGATGATGTAATTCTGGATATAATTGATATCCCGGCTCAAAAATTTCTTCTACTGGATGATGGAACAAGTGATTTTTCACAATCTAAAACGGTAATGATTTATTGTAACAAAACAGAAACAAAAAAATTAATTGCGGATTACTTCGGCTCATACAACTATAACATTTTACCTTTTGGTCCGGATGATCTTCAAAATCCGTCCTTCAATCTTACTCATGAAGATTCAATAATATTTTGCTTCAACGAAAATCAACCTAACATTTGGCAAACAGTAGTGAATCTTAAAGCAAACATATCAGCACAGGACTGTAATGTTATTATTATTTCAATATTGGAAAAAGAAAAAGTCGGCTGGATGCTTCCTGTTCACGACATTCTGGTAAAACCGCTTACTCAAAATGGAATAAGAAATGTTATCCTCAGAATTGAATCTTTTGCAGAATCAAAAGTATCAAGAATATTTTTTGTGAGTCCGAATAAAGAAGAGTTCACAATAACATTCGGATCAGATAACTTAAATGAAAATGTGAAGTATTATAAGGAACCGGATGAAGCTTTTAATGATCTTAATAGGGAATCTTTTCAGATTGTGCTTATTGACTTTGATTCTTTTCAAACAGACGCATTGAGGTATTTATTTAACATAAGCAGATATAAACTAACAAAGAATGTTTATTCTATTTTCTATTCCGATAAAGATTCGTCCAGGATTGATTTCATTAAATTGCATAAGGAATTAGAACACCTGACGCTAAAAAATAAAAATCACCCTCTGGATGTATTAAAAGATTTGAAAGACCGGCTGAAGATAGAAGAAAGTATAGTAAATCAAAAACAAAAACTAATTGAAGAAAATGTTATCGATAATTATTCGGTAGAGGATAAAAGAGCTGATGCGGACTATAAGCACACAGTTCTGATTGTTGATGACGATCCAGATACGCTTTTTACAATTGGTGAAATAGTAAAAGAGATGAACTACGATACGATATTTGCCCATAATGGAATGGAATGTTTGGTAATGCTAAATCATATAAAGCCCGATTTGATATTGCTCGATATTATGATGCCGCAGATGGATGGATTCGAAACTGTTAAAAGAATCAGAAGCGATAGTCGGTTTTCTTCTATTCCAACTATTGCGCTTACAGCATACGCAATGCTTGATAACAAAAATGTAGTAACAAAAAACGGCTTTAATGATCTTGTTACTAAACCTGTTAATTCTTCTCTTCTTGCTTCTAAAATTAATCTATATATAAAGAGTAAGGTAAGTTTAAAATGAAAAAAATTCTTGTTATTGATGATTATCCGGATAATGTTTTTCTTTTACAGGACCGATTGGAACGTGAAGGATTTGAAGTATTAAAAGCATATGACGGTGAAATGGGAATTCAAAAAGCAA
>JAGVBL010000031.1 GCA_020059785.1 Ignavibacteriales bacterium
GAATATTTTGTCAGTTCGGCATCAATAGAACCAATTATTACTTTCGTTTTAACTTTTACAGGCATTTTTATTTCATCATCGGTTACCCACAATAGCATAGTTCCTTCACTTTTAAATAATCCGCCTTCTTTAGCTAGCGGTTCAAGAATTAAACAGTCGAAAGTACCGGCGGCAACCGAAACCTGTTCTCTTCCATGAAACACAACATCGAGTGGATAAACTTTATCTTTGTAAAAATTTTGAAGATGGATTTTATCACTCGTCTTTAGGTTGGAGTAATCAAATGTACGTGCAAGATAGAATGCAGAAACAATGTCATTCACATATTTAGGAATGTCGTATTGTCCTTCCGATGTTTTAGCTTTTCCTTTTCTCTGATCGAAGAATGCAGAGAAGTCGCGTGAATATCCTCCTTCTCTTATATGCTGTTCAAATCGCCATGGAAAAATTCCTTCTACATCAATATATGTTTCATAACGGTCGCGTACTTTGTAGAATGGATCGAATGCGGGAACTGAATTAACTTTGAATACCACATTGTAAGTTTCTCTTCCGGCAAGCTTAGTAATTTTAGGAATTGAAAACTCGGCAACACCGGCTGTAACAAATCCGTACTTTATATCAAAGGTTAAGACTTCTCCAACTTTGAAAGCTTTGTTTTCGATTACACGAAATTCTGATTTTTGAGCTGCAGTTTTTATTGAGACCAATAGAATTATAATTATCATGATCATGCTCTTACTCATGATCATGCTCATAATCCTGCTCATGCTCTTGCTCATAATCAACAATTTATACTCTTTATTTTTTTGTCCGATTGATAACATAAATTCTCCTAATCCCGTTTTGTCAGAAAAAGTTTTACCGTCTCAAACACTTCATCAATATTAATGCTGCTCATACAATTCAACTCCTCGCATTGTTTTCTGCTGCAGCTACTGCAATCAATAGTTGGTGAAAAAATTTTTTTTCTATTTGTATAAGGTCCCCATCGTTTATCTGAGCAAGAAACAATCTTGGGATAAAACCCTATTACATTTTTGCCAAGTGCCGCTGCAATGTGAATCGGTCCCGTAGAGTTTGCAATAAGTATTTCCGCTCTTTCAATCAATGCGATCATCTCCTTTAACTCGAATACTCCGGCTAAATTTTTTGTTTTCTCGTTTACAATAAGCGACTGACAAAGTTCCGTTTCATTACTGCTTCCGGTGATTAGTATCTCAACATCCAATTCGTGTGTCATTTTACCGATCAATTTTTTCATACTTTCAAAAGGAAGATCAACGGAGCTTCCGCCGCTCCCCGGATGAAGAATTAAAATTTTTCTAGATATATCCACTTTTCTCGAAATTAATTCTGATTCAACCTTCGGTCTACTTTCATGAGAAGATTGTAGATTAAACTGAACATTAGACGGATTAACATTCTCATTTATTCCGAGAGCTTTAAGTAAACGCACGTTATATTCAAGTTCGTGATATTCGGAAATTTTTCGGTGGTCGTAAATCTTTTTATTAAACAGAAAAGAATACCATCTATAACCGGTACCGATTCTGTTTTTAATACCCGATAAAAATAAAATGAGCGCAATTCTAAGTGACGGGTAGGCAACAATACAGGTGTCGAATTTACTCTTAAGTTTTTTAATGTTTCTTAGAATTTCAGGTCGACCGTTTTTCTCTTCGAGCGTAATTAATTCATCAATATCCGGATTATTTTCTGCAAGCGGCAATGTATAATTACGTAGTAGAAATGCAATCTTAGATTCCGGGAATTTCTTTTTTAATATACTCACCAATGGCAAAGTTAATACAACATCGCCAATTCTATCGGTTCTAACAATTAATATATTTTTCGGATTATCCATCAAGTCCTACAGCAATTTATCTCTTCGAGACAAATTTATTTTCTTTAATGTAATAGCGCCACGGTAAATCTACAGATTTTTTAATCCCTATCCTTTGTGCAGTAACAATGTTATCCGGTGTAAGTTCTTTATTACCAATTATAAAGATATAATCACCGGTCAGATCAGTTCCGTTATCGTTTCTATCTATATTAAATGCTTTACAGAATTTACCCGGACCGTTGCATAAATTTTTAATCTCATTTTCTTTTATACTTTTTTTACCGAACCGGTTTAGAATCATCTGTTCAATTCCATCTACGGGTTCAACCGCACGGATAAGAACCGCTTTTCCATCATTAATATTTCCTGTTACAACATTAGCACAAAAATGCATTCCGTAGGTAAAGTAAACATATAATTTACCGCCACCTTCAAACATAACCCGATTACGTTCTGTTTTACCTCTGAATGAATGCGCGGCTTCGTCAATATTACCGTCGTAAGCTTCCACTTCAACAATCTTTCCGCATAAATAAATATCATTGTTTTTCTTAACGATATACTTACCCAGTAGTTCTTTTGCAACTGTGTGAACATTGCGCTTATAAAATTTTAGGGGAAGTTTTTTATGGCCGGATAATTTCATTTAGTTAGACAAGTGTTATGCCGGATTCTTGATCTATCTTATTCTGAATTTCGGCAACCCTCAATACATAGTCATCGGCTTTATCAGGATTTTTCTTAATCAACTCCTTATAAACATTAAGCGCATCCTGAAATTTATTCTGAGAGAGATAAATTTCTGCAAGAGTTTCAGAAACAATTTTTTCACCCTTAAATTCTTCTATCTCGGTTTTAACCGGCGAATCTTCGTCAGCTTTATAATTTATTTTTGCTCCTGTTAACTTCTGTGCAAGCACTTCCAGTTGATCTTCGAGTTTAGGCTCTTCACCAACAGGTTCGTCAAAATCTATTTTCTTTGTTATGGGAAGTGAATTTCTCTCTTTAATAATACTGCTGATTTTGTCCATATAGAAATCGAGGACACTATCCGATTGAATAATTCCGGCTCCTTTTCTAACTAACGATCTTGCTTCTTTCTCGTTACCGGAATAAGCGTGAGCTAATGCCAGAATAAAAATAGCGGAAGGATAATCGGGGTAATTACTTAAACCGTTTTCCAGTATGGAAACAGCTTCAAAAATATTTCCCTGGTCGATTATATTTGATGCAACTCTTGCAAACAGAGGCGAGCTGCTGTTGAACTCGTAGATCAGTTTAATTTTTTCTTCGGTTAAATTCTTTTCTAATGAATTCACTTAACTTGACTGCTTCTTTAAAAATGTTTGTCTTAATGACAAAATTGAAACGCTTGCAAATCCGAAAAAGAACATCAGCTGAAACGGAAGAGATGCTAATTCGAAAAAGTAAATTGATGCAAACACACCGATAAGACAGTAAATTGCCATTAATAATTCAACATATGTAGATGCCTGAACTTTCATTCCTTTCATGTATTTGTTTTTTGCAGTATCATCTTTTTTATCAACCACCTTAAATTTTGGTGTTCTTACAAATTCACTTTTACGGCTCAATAATCCTTCAATAACAGCACGTGTGTTGTTGATTGCAAGTCCCATTGTTCCTGCCATAAAAAGGGGAAAGAGGGCAATCTTTTTACGCCAGTTAGGATAGACATCTTTTTGTGAGTAAGTATAAAAAATAAATGATCCGATGAATGCAATAATAAATATTGCCATGAAGTTGAAAAAATTCCAGTATGGACCGGCATTCTTTATAAATATTAACGGAACATTCAGTATTGCAACAAGAAGAATGAACGGAAATACTATATTGTTTGTAAGGTGAAAAGTAGAATGAAGTTTTAATTTCAATGGGATTTTTGACCGCCATACAAGTGGAATTATTTTTTTTGCGGTTTCGATATAACCTTTAGTCCATCTGAACTGCTGTGCTTTAAGTGCGTTCATCTCTAATGGTAATTCCGCCGGAGTAGTAAAATCTCTCAGGTAAACAAACTTCCATCCTTTTAATTGAGCGCGGTAACTTAGATCTAAATCTTCTGTTAAAGTATCGGCTTTCCAGTTTCCGGCGTCTTCAATACATTCTTTTCTCCACACACCTCCGGTACCGTTAAAAGTGATAAAGAAACCGGCTTTATTACGAACAGTCTGCTCAATTACAAAATGACCATCGAGTGCAAGAGCTTGAATTCTTGTAAGAATAGAATAATCTTCGTTGAGATGTTCCCATCGTGTCTGAACTAATCCGACTTTACCGTCAGTAAAATATTTCAGTGTGTTAATAAGAAAATCACTTTTGGGAATAAAGTCCGCATCAAAAATTGCAATAAATTTGCCTTTGGCAGTCTTAAGACCTTCTTTAAGAGCGCCAGCTTTATAACCCTCTCGGTTAGGACGGCGGATATGTTTAATATCAAAACCTAGGTCCTGTTTTTCTTTAACAATTTTAGAAACCACGTCAACAGTTTCATCTGTAGAATCATCAAGTACCTGAATCTCAAGCTTTTCTTTCGGATATTCAATTTCGCAAACCGCATTTATTAATCTTTCAACAACATATAGTTCGTTATACATTGGAAGCTGAATTGTAACAATGTCTTCTTCGTGTTCACTTTTAGAACGGGGATTATTCATTCTATATTTATAGTGAAGGTACATCATCACGAATCCATGGCTGCTGAAAAAGAGAAGTACCAGCATAGAAGAGATGTAAGCAAAGAGGACTATTTCATCAAAGGCCATTTTAAATTCCACAAGTTAATATTCATTTTTAATGGTTTAGTTACCAGTTTGAAACAACCCCCAATAAAATATCTTCTGTAATTCTATCAATTGCAGTTTCTATCGCCTTTCTTCTTACGGTTATAATATCTACTTCATCGTTAACAGGATAATCTCCGTAATTAGAAAAGTTTCGCTCGAAAATAATTTGACGTTTTATCAAATCCCTGTAAACTGCTTTAACAGTAATTGTAATTCTTCTTGATGTAATATTTTCTCCAACTTTATCTGCTCCGGATAAGACAGCAGGTGCATCGGCAAGTGATACTATAGTCCCTTCAATAATGGAATCGGATTTTAATTTATCGCCTACAGTTAAAGTATTGTCATCAATAAATTTTCTGGTAAGTCCATTTGTTAATCTCTCGCTCAAGTCGAATTCTCCCGAGCCGCTTCTATCAATAAACAGTGGTATAGAAATGGTTTTAAGATGCGGAGGAACCGAAGCACCGGTAAAAGAATAACTACACCCAAATAAATTAATAAGGCAGATACTAATTGAAAAAAGTATGAATACTCTATTAACTCTATTCAATTCCATATTCCTTCAGTTTTCTGTACAATGTCCGTTCACTTATATTTAATAGTTTTGCTGCCTTTCTTCTGTTGTATTGAGTATGTTTTAATGCATTAGTTATTGCTTGTTTCTCCAATTGATCAAGAGGAATTATTTCGCTCTCATTTTCGTAAGGATTCTGACCAGAAATTTCGGATTCGTTTCTGAGAGCAAGTTGCTTTAGGTCGATTAAATCTTTTTTGATTTCTATTAATGCTCTATAAATCATTTCTCTATCTAGCAGATCGGGAGGACGGTTTATATGAACAGGCAGATTTCTTAACTCTTCATCCGGTAAGGCGGTTGATAGCAAAGGGATAAATGAATCAACATCTAATAAACCTGTTTTACTTAATGCAACAGCCGACTCAATAACATTTTTCAATTCCCTTATATTACCTGGCCAGTCGTAGTTGATTAATAACTCTGTTGCATCCTTGGTAAGCTTAGGTTCTGGTATCTTGTTCAATTGAGAATAGTTTTTAAGAAAATGATTGGATAGCTCTAATATATCGCCGCGTCTTTTCCGCAATGGAGGAATATTTAATGTAACGGCTTTAAGCCGGAAGTAAAGATCGTTTCGGAATTTTTTTGAATCAACTTCTTTTTCCAGATCTTTATTTGTAGCGGCAATAATTCTAACGTCAACTTTAGTAACCGATTCGCTTCCGATTCTCATAAATTCTTTTGTCTCAAGAACACGTAAAAGTTTTACCTGAGTGGTAAGAGCCATCTCTGCAATTTCATCAAGGAATAGGGTTCCGCCGTCGGCAATTTCGAAATAACCTTTTCGGTCGTCGATCGCTCCTGTAAATGAACCTTTTTTATGACCGAACAATTCGCTCTCCAATAGACTTTCCGGAATTGCACCGCAATTAACACTCACCAATTCGTTATCGGATCTCTTACTATAATAATGAAGAGCACGTGCAAAAACTTCTTTGCCAACACCGCTTTCGCCGGTTATTAAAACGGAAATATCCGATTGAGCGACCTGCATAGTAATATCTATAAGATCGCGGATCTCTTTCGATTTACCGATTATTCCGAATTTTTTCTGAAAGTCTTCGTTGCTCATAAATTAATTAAAAATTATCCCTTTAAAAATAAGAAATGTTTTGCTACTAAGAAGAACATTTGGAAGAGAATCGTTGTGCAAAATGGTTTTGCTTCATAATAAAATGGCTGCTGACAAAGTAAAAATCTATTAATAAATCTAAATATTACTACACATTTTAAATTAATTTTTCTCTGCGTTCTCTGCGTGTTAATCTTTATCGGTTTTGTTCTTGCCGCAATCGAGAAATCATTCCAATTATTTTGAGATGTTAGTAACTCTTCCGTTTATATTATATTTTTTTGAAAGATAATCCAGAACCGATTTAGTCTCTTCTTCTTTTACAAATCTTCCTACATTAACAACATTTAAGATACTTCCGCCAACTTCTTTCGTGGTTATCTCCGAAAAGTAACCATCGGACTGCACCTGTTCCTGAAGTTTTTTGGCATTATCCAGATTAAGAAATGCACCGGCTTGAATTGTAAAGTTATAATTGCTCAAATCGGAGTTTACTTCGGGAGTTATTTGAACTATTTCTTCGGTATCTGGAATGTTGCGATCGGCTGATTTGTTATAAGGTGAATAGGGGAATTCGTTTTTTAATTTGGTTAGATATGACTCGGCTTTCTTATAATAACCTAATGAATAGTAATAAGAAAATATTCTGTAAAGAGAAGCATCGGCATACTTACTTTTAGGATATTTTTCATAAAGGATTGAATACTTTTTTAATGCTTCTTCTCCATTCGTAGTTAAGACGGCATCAAGAAAAATTACTGAAGGGTCATTAGGATTTTTTGATTTGAGTTCTTTAAGAAAATTTGATGCAGATTTGAGATCGCCGGAATCAATTTGACGGAGTGCAGATGTAATATCAGCTTCCTGTGCAAGGATTGAGATATTAATCATGATAAATAGTAAAGATAAAATCGATCTCAAATTATCCCTCTATACATATTCTTTTTTTGCTCTTGCTCATGCTCTTGATCTTGATCTATTCTTTAAGATCACGATACAGATTTAGAAATATAATCACCAAACAATGTAGCCGAAGTAGCGCGATGAATTTTTACCTTAACATAGTCACCCTCACCTACATTATCAACTCTCGGGAATACTACCACCTTATTTGTATCAGTTCTGCCGGCAAAAAACTGGTCCGACTTTTTACTGTTCCCTTCAACAAGAACAACTTCTTCTGCACCAATTAAAGATTGATTAATTTCATGAGAGATTGACTGCTGAAGCTCTATGATATCATTCAGCCGTTTTGATTTCACCTCATCTTCAACATCATCAATCATATTATATGCTTTAGTTCCTTCCCGTGGAGAATACTTAAACATATAAGCGCCATCATAACGCACACGCTGCATTACATCAAGAGTCATCAAATGATCTTCAATTGTTTCGGTTGGAAATCCTGAAATTATATCTGTTGAGAAACTTACACCGGGAATTATATTCCTTGCTTTATCTATAAGGTTAAGATAATGTTCTATTGTATAGGTTCTGTTCATCAAATGTAAAATTCTGTTAGAGCCGGATTGAACCGGGAGGTGAATGTAATTACAAATGTTAGAATGCTCTGCAATAGTAAATAATAGTTTATCGGATAGATCTTGCGGGTGTGATGTTGTAAATCGAACTCTTACTGATCTGTCCACAACTGCACAAGCAGCAAGAAGATCAGCAAAATCATTTCCATTATCGTTATACGAGTTTACATTCTGACCGAGTAAAGTGACTTCTTTAAATCCCCTCGTAGAGAGTTGTTGAACTTCTTCAACAATTGAATTGAGAGAGCGACTTCTTTCCCTTCCTCTTGTAAATGGAACAACACAAAAGGTGCAGAACTTATCGCATCCTCTCATTACAGAAATCCATGCATTTAGTCCGTCTTCTCGGTATGGAGTAATATCGTCATAAGTTTCTGTACGCGAAAGTTTTACTCCAATTCC
>JAGVBL010000293.1 GCA_020059785.1 Ignavibacteriales bacterium
GATCTGATATTTTTGGTGGCGCAAGTTTCAAAAGAGATTGGCACTCATCTTCAAATTCTATTGAGAAAGCTAAAGCAACTCTCGAAGCCGCATTCGAATTATTTCAAAAATTAGGAATTGATTACTATTGTTTTCATGACCGCGATATAGCTCCTGAAGGTGAAAACTTTTCTCAATCATGTAAAAATCTTGAAACGATTGTTGAGTATGCAAAGGTACTTCAAAAAGAAACTGGTGTTAAATTACTTTGGGGAACGGCTAATCTATTCAGCAATCCTATTTACTCTCAGGGCGCGGCAACAAGTCCCAATGCTCATGTTATGGCATTAGCTGCGGCACAAATTAAAAATGCCATTGATGCTACCAAAGAACTCGGCGGAGAGAATTATGTATTCTGGGGCGGCCGGGAAGGTTACGAAACTCTTCTTAATACAGACATTAAAAAAGAACAGGAACAGATGGCAAGGTTCCTTCACATGGCTGTTGATTACAAAAACAAAATTGGTTTTGACGGACAATTCTTAATTGAACCTAAACCGGCAGAGCCGATGAAACATCAATACGACTTCGATGCAGCTACAACTCTCTACTTTTTGAAACAATACGATTTGATTGACCATTTTAAACTGAACATTGAAGCTAATCACGCAACATTAGCAGGTAGTTCTTTTGAACATGAACTTGCAGTTGCCTCTGCAGCCGGAAAACTTGGTAGTGTTGATGCAAACCGTGGTGATCTATTATTAGGGTGGGATACTGATCAATTTCCCACAAACATTTATGATACTACAATGGCAATGCTTGTCATTCTTAATCAGAACGGTTTAGGAAAAGGCGGACTTAATTTCGATGCTAAAGTCCGCCGGAGTTCAACAGAGCCTATCGATCTTTTCTATGCACACATAGGCGGGATGGATTCATTTGCCAAAGGATTATTAATTGCGCACAATATAATTGAAGATAAAGTGCTAAGTAATTTTGTTGAAGAAAGGTATAGCAGTTATAAGAATGGTATTGGTGCCAAAATAATTAAAGGTGAAGTTGGTCTGGAAGACCTTGATAAATGGATTCGTGATAACGATAAACCGCTTCTTCAGAGTGGTCGCCAGGAAATGTTAGAGAATTTAATTAATTCATATATCCAATAAATTTTTATTGTGGAATAAACATATGGCTGAGATATTAGCGCCAGCTAAAGAAGTAGATCAGCAAGAAAGGATGATCTATAAGAATCCGGCTTACTCAATTAATGAGCGCGTTAAAGATTTGTTAAGCAGAATGACCCTCGAAGAAAAAGTGGCTCAGATGCTCTGTATTTGGGGACAGAAAAAAACAATTCTATTTGATCAAGAAGGAAAATTCTTTCCGGATAATTTAAAAGCATATTTAAAAGACGGTATTGGTCAAATTGGAAGATTAAGTGATACCGGTAACGGATTGTGCCCTAAAGAAATGGCCGAAATGGCAAATGAACTTCAAAAGTATTTTGTTGAAAATACCAGGTTAGGAATTCCTGTAATCTTTCACGAAGAATGTCTTCATGGATTAGCAGGTAAAGACGCAACAAGTTATCCTCAGCCAATTGGATTAGCTTCTACATTCAATCCGGAATTAATCGAAAAAATTTATTCTGCTATTGCAGAAGATGCACGGATGCGAGGTGCTCATCAGGCTTTAACACCTGTTGTTGATGTTGCACGCGACCCGCGGTGGGGAAGAGTGGAAGAAACTTTTGGTGAAGACCCGTATCTGGTTGCCCAGATGGGTATTGCAGCTGTAAATGGTTTACAGGGTGATGGTAGTTTTAATAATAAGAAAGGTGTAATTGCAACTCTCAAACATTTTGCTGCACATAGTCAGCCGGAATCGGGTACTAATTGTGCCCCGGGAAATTTTTCGGAGAGAGTTTTAAGAGATGTTTTCCTATATCCTTTTAAGGAGACAATTAAAAAGGGAAATGCAATAAGTGTAATGCCTTCTTACAATGAAATTGATGGAATTCCATCTCATGCAAATAAATGGCTCCTAAGAGATGTATTAAGAGATGAGTGGGGCTTCGAAGGTTTTACCGTTTCGGATTATTACGCAATAACCGAGTTAAATAAAAAAGATGATTCACAAAGTCATTCTGTTGCGGTGGATAAAAAGGACGCAGCAAAATTAGCAGTCCGTGCCGGTGTTAACGTTGAATTACCTGATATCGATTGTTATCCTAATTTGGTTCAGCTTGTTCAGGAAGGTACTATTAGTGAATCTGAAATTGATAATCTTGTAACCCCGCTTCTCTTCTATAAATTCAAACTCGGCTTGTTCGAAAATCCTTTCGTTAATGTATCAGATATTAAGAATGAAATTAAACTGGAAAAAGATAGAGAACTTGCATTACAATCCGCACTCGAAACAATAACATTACTTAAAAACGAAAAAAAATTACTACCGTTTTCATTAAAAAAGAAAAGTACAATTGCTGTAATTGGTCCCAATGCAGATAGAATATTATTGGGCGGATATAGCGGTAAACCCGCATATTATACCACAGTATTGAACGGTATTAAAAATAAAGTCGGCAAAAAAGCTGAAGTTTTATATAGTGAAGGATGTAAAATTACTATCGGCGGATCTTGGAATGAAGATGTGGTTACCCTTCCGGATCCTGAGGGAAATAAAAAATTAATTAAACACGCTGTTAAAACTGCCAGGAATGCAGATAAAATTATTTTAGTTCTCGGCGGCAATGAAC
>JAGVBL010000064.1 GCA_020059785.1 Ignavibacteriales bacterium
AAACAATATATTGTTTACACAAAATAATTTGGATAGTAGTATGAACGAAAAAAATAATTTATTAATACCTCTCTCTATTTTATCAGGAGCTATTGTTCTCTCGGTAATTATATTTGCTTTTGTATGGAAGTCAACTAAGAATGCGGATCAGACAATAACTGTTACCGGTTCGGCTAAAAAAACTATTGTAAGCGATCTTGGAATTCAGCGTGGAACATTACAAGCAATTAGTACCGATAGAAAAACTGCGTATCAGATGGTAGCTCAGCAAATGCCTACTGTTTTAAATTATCTTAAAGAAAAAGGATTCCAGGAAAATCAGATTGAAGTCTTTGGAATTACCGGATACCCGGTTTATGAAATTAGTGCCCAAGGTTATCAAACTCAAAGAATTTCTCATTACGTTTACAGTCAAAGATTCGAGGTTAGATCGAATGATGTTCAAAAAATAAAAGAACTTTCTCTTACACTTAGTTCGCTTGTTGAAAAAGGTCTTGATGTTCAGGCAGATATGCCGGAATATCTTTACACTAAGATTGATGACCTTAAAATCGAAATTCAGGGCGAAGCAGCAAAAAATGCAATGGAAAGAGCTGAAAAGATTGCTCAATCAACCGGAAGGAGTCTTGGATCTTTGAGAAATGCAAGAATGGGTGTAATTCAAATTACCCCGCTTAATTCAAATATGGTTACAGATTACGGTATTAACGATGTCACTTCAATCGATAAAGAAATAACCGCTGTTGTAAGTGCCTCATTTCAAATAGACTAGATTCTGGATGCTGGATTCTTGATACTGGATTCTGGAGGATTAATGAGTTAGGTAAAAGTATCATAATTGAGTTTATGCTTAGTTTTGCAAATATTATATAATTGTCACCGTCATTTTGCTTTGTGAATCCAGAATAAAAAGAATTTGGCTAATTCAAATAATTGTTCTATTTTAGTGCATTCTAATTCGCCCCTTGAGGGCGATTTTTATTTGTGGAATATGGAAAAAGTTAAAATTTTAGAAAAAATTGAAGAAATTGCGGCATCTTACGGCTTCCTTCTAATTGATATGGTTATCCGCGGAGATAATAATCTCCGGGTTTTAGAAGTTTATATCGATAGCGAAAAAGGTGTAACGGTAGATGACTGTTCAAATATTAGCCGTGCAATTCACGAGCTTTTCGATAAAGAGGATCTTATCGGTTCTAATTATCGTTTGGATGTTTCTTCGCCCGGAGTTGACAGACCTCTTAAATTTTTAGCTCAATATGTTAAGCATATTGATCGCAAATTTGAGGTGGAATATTTAGAAGAAAACGTCAACAAGAAAATTACGGGCATATTAATTCGGATAAATGGCGATCAGCTTTTTTTCCAGAGCAAAACAAGTGAACTCAAAATAAATTATAAGGATATAATTAAAGCGAAAGTTTTAATTAGTTTTTGATTACGGAGGAGAATAAATGAATACCGAGATAGTTGAATCATTTTCGCAAATGGTTCGCGAGAAAAGTCTTGATAAAGACGTTCTTGCCGGAATAATTGAAGAAATATTTGGTCTTATGGTCAAAAAGAAATATGGGCAGGAAGCTAAATATGACGTTGTTGTTAATATGGATAAAGGTGATATAGAAATATTTCTGGAAAGAATTATTGTTGACCAGGTAAATGATCCGGGCACAGAAATAAGTATTGATGAAGTTAATGAAAAGGGGAACGATGATGAACTTGAAGTGGGTGAGGAGTATGTTGAGAAAATCGAATTGCATCAGTTCGGCAGAAGACTTATTAACCTAGCACGGCAGAGTCTTAATCAAAAGATTCGTGAAATCGAAAAAGACATTGTTTACAATGAATACAGCGAAATGATAGGCGAAATTGTCGTAGGTGATATTTACCAGGTAAGACGAAATGATGTTTTAGTTAACCATAACAAAAATGAATTACTTTTACCAAGAAACGAACAGATACCAAGAGAGAAATACCGTAAGGGCGATACAATCCGTGCTGTGGTTAAAGAAGTGAAGAAAACTCCGAATGGTCCAATAATAATAATTTCGCGCGGAGATAATTTATTCCTACGGAGATTATTCGAAATAGAAATACCGGAAATTTATGATGGAGTAATAGAGATAAAAGGTATTGCACGCGAACCCGGTGAAAGAGCAAAAGTTGCAGTCGAATCCCAGGATGCGAGAATTGATGCTGTGGGTGCTTGCGTTGGTATGAAAGGTGTCCGTATTCATGCTATTGTACGTGAACTTAACAATGAAAATATCGACGTAATAAATTATTCTGAAGATCCCATCGTTTTTATTCAACGTTGCCTTGCACCGGCTAAATTAAAGCAGATCGAAATTGATGAAGATACTAATAAATGTATTGTTACGGCAGATAGTGATCAGGTTTCGCTTATTGTTGGAAGAAGCGGTGTTAATATCCGTTTAGCAATGAAACTTAGCGGTTATGATATTGAAGTTATTCGTCAGGAAAAACCGCTTGAAGAATATGAAGAAGATATTGAATTACCTGAATTAAGAGAAGAATTAGGAAGTGAAATTGTAGACCTTCTTATTAACCATGAATTTGAAACTGCAGTTGATGTTCTTAAAGCCGGTATCGATAAGCTTAAAGTGATTGAAGGAATTGATGAGGAAACAGCTAAAAAAATAATTGAAACACTGGAAAATCAATTTGAAGAAGAAGAGTAATAAATAATTATAATTCTCTAAAACCAGTGATGAATAAACAATAAGGTAATATCCAGATGTCCGAAACCGCTAAAGAAAAAAAATTAAGACTCTATAAGTTTGCTTCAGAGTATAATCTTTCTACCGATTCCTTGTTGGAGTTTTTGCATAAGAAAGGTTACGAAGTTAAATCCCATATGGCACTTCTAACCGAGGAAATGCTGGCGGATATTCAATCTCACTTTAAAAAGGATATTGAAAAAGCAGAAAAACACTACAAGAAAATATCCGACTTTCAGAAAAAAAGAGGAGATAAAACGGAAGCTGAAGTTGTTCCTGTTCAGCCGGCAGTTGTAGATCAAGAACCGGTAAAAGAAGTAAAAACTAAAGAAGTAATTGAACAGGAAGTTGCTCAGGCAGAAACAGTTCAAGCAGAAATTGTAGATGTTGTCAAACCTGTAATTGAAGAACCTTCTGAAGAAATTGCTCAGGAAGATGATGTTGAGGAATCAAAAACTTTCAAAACAAAATCTGAATTGGAATTAGAAACCAAGAAAAAAGGGCTTACAATAGTTGGCAAAATTGATCTTCGCCCAAAACAGAAAGAAAAGGCAAAAGAAACACAAGCCGCTTCTACAGAAGATGTAGTTTTGCAAACAAAAACACCCGCAAAAACAGAAGATGAAGATGCCGATAAAAAGAAAAAGAAGAAAAAAGTTTTAAAAGCAAAGAAGAAAACTAAAGTTGCAGAAGAAAGCACAGATGAAGTTGTTACTAAGAAGAAGAGGAAAATAAAGAAGCTCGAAATTGATAAGAGGGAAGTTGAAGAAGCAATTAAGCGAACTATCCTTAGTATGGATGAATCAAGTATTGGTGACAGAGCTTCTGTTCGTAAAAAGAAAAGAAAAGAGAAAATGGAAATCCAAGAGAAAATTCTTGAACAGAAACAACTCTCTCAGAAAAAAATTCAAGTTACTGAATTTATTGCCGTTAACGAACTTGCAAATTTAATGGGCGTGTCTGTAAGTGAAGTAATTCAAAAATGTATTGGACTTGGATTAATGGTATCGATAAATCAGCGTCTTGATGTTGAATCGATAACTCTTGTTGCCGATGAATTCGGATTTGAAATAGAATTACAGGAAGATTACCAGGCAGAAGTAGATGCAGAAATACCCGATCCGGAAGATACTCTTAAACCCCGTCCACCCGTTGTTACAATTATGGGTCACGTCGATCACGGTAAAACCTCGTTGCTCGATTATATCAGAAGAACAAATGTTGTTGCCGGCGAATCGGGCGGTATTACACAACATATCGGTGCTTATCAGGTTGATCTGGAAGTCGGTAAAAAAATTACATTTCTCGATACACCGGGTCACGAAGCATTTACTGCGATGCGTGCTCGCGGTGCAAGTGTTACTGATATTGTTGTTCTTGTTGTAGCTGCAGATGATGCGGTAATGCCTCAAACAGTTGAAGCTATCAACCATGCTCAGGCGGCAAACGTTCCTATAATTATTGCTATCAATAAAGTTGATAAACCAAACTCCAACATTGAAAAAATTAAGCAGTAATTAGCAGAAAGAAATATTTTAGTTGAAGACTGGGGCGGCAAATACCAGTGTGTAGAAATCTCTGCAAAATTCGGTAATAATGTTGATCTGCTACTCGAAAAAATTGCTCTTGAAGCCGAGCTGCTCGATCTAAAAGCAAATCCAAACCGATTGGCGCACGGTGTAATAATCGAATCTCAAATGGATAAAGGTAAGGGTGTAACTGCAACCGTTCTTGTTCAAAAAGGTACTCTCAGAATTGGCGATCCGTTTATTGCCGGTGTAGTCCATGGTAGGGTTAGAGCAATGTTCGATGAAAGAAGTAATAAAGTATTTGAAGCAGCCCCTTCTACTCCGGTTCTGGTTCTTGGATTTGAATCAGCTCCGCAAGCCGGCGATTCTTTCACTATTGCAGTATCTGAGCGCGAAGCTCGCGAGGTCAGCTTAAAAAGACAACAAATAAAACGTGAACAGGATCATCGCCAGGTTAGACATATTACTCTTGATGAAATTGCAAGTCAAATTAGCAGAGGCGGATTTAAAGAATTACCCATAATTGTTAAAGGCGACGTTGACGGATCCATTGAAGCTCTTGCCGATTCATTAATGAAACTATCTAATGATGAAGTTGCAGTCCGTGTAATTCATAAAGGTGTTGGTGCAATTTCAGAAGG
>JAGVBL010000118.1 GCA_020059785.1 Ignavibacteriales bacterium
AATATCCGTTTGCAGATATTATTTCTTACATTCCTATCGACACTCCAATTTTAACGGAACGTTTCTTGAACTATGTCCGGCCAAATATTGCAATATTTATGCGATACGATATTTGGCCAAACATGATATGGAAACTGGATAAAAAGAAAATACCTTATTTTATTGTTGATGCTACGATGCGTTCCCAAACAAAGCGGAAACTTCCGCTTGTTTTCGATTTTCATAAATCGCTTTTCTCAAATATAACCGGTGTTCTAACTGTATCCGAAGATGATGCGGTCAATTTCAAAGATTTTGGAATCCATTACAGCAAAATTGAAATTGTTGGTGATACCAGGTTCGATCGTGTATTTACTAAGAGCATTGATGCTAAATCGAAAAAACTGTTTAAAGAGAATTTTTTTGACGGCAAGAAAGTTTTTGTTCTGGGCAGCTCATGGGAAAGCGATGAAGACGTTATGCTGCCGGCTTTAATGAAACTGATGGAATACGATCAGTCCGTAATTACAATTATTGTTCCGCATGAACCGACAATTCCGCATCTGGAACGAATTGAAAATACTTTGTTTAATTATTACAGCTCAATAAGATTTTCTTTCATGAATAATTACAATAATGAACGCGTAATAATTGTTGATTCTATCGGGATTTTGCTTACACTTTACACTTATGCAGATGCGGCTTATGTTGGCGGTAGTTTTAAACAGGGAATTCACAACGTTCTTGAACCGGCCGTTTATGGTATTCCTGTTCTCTTTGGTCCCAAAATTGAAAATAGCAGAGAAGCTAATTCTCTTGTTTCCATGGGAGGCGCACTTGTTGTCCGTAATAAGAATGAAGCATACCGCGCATTAAGAAAAATATTTACAGATGATAAATATAGATCCGGAATGGGAAAAATATCTGCAGATTTTGTAAAACAAAATACCGGCGCAACGGATAAAATACTTAAAAGAATCTATTTACAATTGTAATGTTAGATTTAATAAATTCATTACGTCATTCTATATTTTATTATGTCATTTTTATAAATTGATTTCAAATTTCTTCCGGGTAATTCATTAATGAATTCTTCAATAGATAAGACCTTCGACTTTTCAAAATCCGATTCGCTTTACCGCAATATTTTAGAAACTGTTCCTGTTGGAATTCTGGTTTTCAACAATGAGTTCCTGGTAAAATTTGTGAATAACAATTTTTTCCATTTCAGCGGTGTAATTAACGGAAAGCCAGTGGATATTTTAGGCAAAAGCATTTACGAGTACCGGCTTTTCGAAGAAGTTGATTTAAGAAAAGATCTTAACGAATTACGAGACGGAAGTGCATTCGAAAAAGAACTTGATATGGCAAGAACTATTTCGGGTGTTAAAATTTCCATTATTGTTAAATGCGTTCCCATTTTATTAGAAGGAAAGTTTAACGGCGGAGTTATTATTGTTGAAGATGTTAAAATCAATCCTTCTAAAGAGGAAATAGCGTTTATTCACTCACAAAGCTTTCAAAACTTTCTTAACCTTGTTAGCGATAGTTATTTGTTTGTTGATAAAGACGGTTTGATCAAATTAAGCTCTCCTAAAGGATTTGAAGATTTTTCATTTCTTTTTGAACCGGAAATTTCAAGGGGAACTAAACACCCGCAAAAACTCTCGGGAATTCTATTCAAGAAACTTCTGGAAGCGGCTGTTTCATCAAACAAAACTATCTGGACGGAATTACCATTTATAAAAGCTAATACTGAACATAGAGCAAGCCTTACTTTAATTCCAATAATTGAAGAAGGATCGAAAGCCGAGCTTGTTATTGTACTTGTAAAAGATATTACTAAAGAATCTGATACCATTACAATTAATGACGAGGAAATTAAAGAACTGAGAAAGTATCAGCAGATTACTGCAAAGGTTCTTGACGGTGTGATCGGCTTCGATAAAGAAGGAAGAATATTATTCTGGAATGAATCGTCAGCAAGATTATTCGGATTAACACGTAGTGAGGTTTACGGAAAATTTATTGGTAAAATATTTCAGCAGATTGATCTCCCTTATTTTGAAAGTATGATCGATAAGTTGAAAGAAAATAAATACTGGGAAGGTGAATTAAAAATCGGCGCAGATGAAAGCGTTGCAGAATATTTTTCTGTTAAGATCGGAATAGTTGAAGAAGATTCTGAAGAAAATTATTACATGTTATGCTCTAATGTAACGCACAAAGTTAAAAGTGAAAAGGAATTAAGACAGTCAGAAGAAAAATTCAGAAATATTGTAATTAATTCCCATGAATATATATGTATTCTCGACTTAAATGGAAAGATTATCTATGCAAATCCTTATTTTATTGAGTCGTTTGAGTTTACTATTGAAGAACTTACCAGAATGAATTTTGGAGATCTTGTTGATACTTCTTATCTCAATCAATACCGGTTCGATGTAAATGAATTAACTTCATACAGCTCACAATCGATAGAATTGCCATTGATTAATAAAAAACGTCAAAGGATTTATGTGCTTGCAAGTTTTTCGGCAGCCTATGACGTTAATAATTCGATTCAATATTACAGTGTTATACTTACTGATATAACTCTTAAAAAAGAATCGGAAAAGGATTTACTTTTAATAAGATCTATTTTCGAAGCATCGCATGATGGAATTGCACTTATAAGCAAAAAGAAGTTTGTACTTGTTAACGATTCATTTGTCCGAATGTTTGGTTATAGAAGTGCAAGCGAAATTATAGGTCAGGATCCTCTCGATTTTGTAGACAAAGATGATATTCTTAAAGTAAGCAGATATATTTTAAGTGCGGAAGAAGGGAGCGATTCACCGGCTCGTTACGACTTTAAGGGTAGAAGAAGAAATGATTCTATAATAGAACTCGAAAATTCTGTTTCATTTTACGAAACTAATGATGAAAAATTTATTGTCTGGGTCTTAAGAGATATTACCGAGGAAAGGAAAGCACAGGAAGCATTACAGGTATCGGAAGAGAGATATAGAAGTATTTCTGAAAATATAAAAGAGAGTTTCTATACGGTTGAACTTGAGGAGGGGAAACTTCAAACTGTTTTCTATACCCCGGCTATTAAACAGATAACCGGTTATGGTGCTGAAGAATTTTTAGGTGATGAAGAAAAGTGGCATAGAATAATTTATCCTGATGATTTTGAAATTACGGTATCAAGGATGCATAATTTATATAACGACCGTTCCCGTAATTTCGAAGTCTTTGAATATAGAATAATCGATGCGCTGGGAAACATCATCTGGATTGAAAATAAAGTTACCGTCAAAAGAAATAATAGGGGCGATATACAAAAAATATTCGGCGTTGTAATAGACAATACAATTAGCAAACGTGCCGAAGAAGAGCTTAAAAAATCCGCCTCGGAATTGAAGGAGCTCAATGAGGCAAAAGACCGCTTCATTTCAATAATTTCGCACGACTTAAGAACGCCATTCAGTTCAATACTGGGATTCACCGATTTTCTGTTATCGGATGACCCGGATATTACAGACGAAAAACGCGATCAGTATGTTAGGTATATACAGGAATCGGCTAAGAGCATGCTTGGACTTGTTAATTCACTTCTCGATTATACACGTCTTCAAACCGGGAAAATTAAATTTGAGCCGGAAAGAATTAATGCTCGGTCGGTTGTTGAAAAATCGATACAAATTTTATCCGGTGCTGCTTTACAAAAGAAAATTGCATTAGTTTCTAATCTGGATAAGGACTTTTTCATTCATGCCGATGAAGGGTTAATTCTGCAAGTCTTTAATAATCTTATTTCCAATGCTATTAAATTCACAAATCCGGACGGACATATAACAGTAAATGCTCTTGTTGATATAGAAAAGCGTCACGTTAAATTTTCTGTTGAAGATAGCGGCGTTGGTATGAAGAATGAAGATATGACAAAACTTTTTAAGGTTGATGCCAAGTTTACAACACCCGGTACAGCCGGAGAAAAGGGGAGCGGACTTGGTCTTTCTCTTGTTGCTGATATTGTAAGAAAACACGGCGGTGATATCTGGGTTGAAAGTGAAGTTGGGAAAGGTTCAAAATTTTATTTTACTATACCTATTGCATCAACTAATATCTTACTTGTGGATGATATTAAAACCGATCGTTTGCTATACTCAAAACTTATTAAGAACTTGATTCCTCAATACAATATAATTGAAGCTGAAAACGGGAAAGTTGCGCTGGATATTATTAAACAAAGCTCTCCTGTACTTGTTATTTCCGATCATAAAATGCCGGTTATGACGGGATATGATCTTGTAAGACAATTGAATATAACCGACCTTAGATACAAACCCCCGGTTATTATTCTTTCGAGTGATATTACTGATGTTGTTGTGAGTGAATATAAAGAGCTTGGAGTTGAATATATTTTCCAGAAACCGGTAAATCTTAGCGACTTTAAAAACGCTATTCAAATGGCTTTACGCAAGGCGGTCTTCAGCTAAAACGATTTTAATTTTTCTTTCTAATTACTATACCTGTTGTTGATTCAACTTTAATTACATTTTCTGCATCACGCAATGGTTTAATTCCCGCATTATTTTTATCGACTAATATTTCCCATTTTCCGTCTGGTAATGGAAACTCTAATTCCATATTTTTATCGGCATTTAGAAGGACAATAAAAACTTCTCCCCCATAATTTATAGAGTAAGCCAGTCCAAATTTACTTAATGGATGTTCCAGGAAAGAAATATTATCGTAGCCGGATCTTGAAAATGCCTCGTATTTTTTTCTAAGCTCTATTAGTCCCTTGTAATAATCAAACAGTTCTTTGTTTGTTTCAAAATGTTTGTAGTTGATATAATTTGTTTCGTTATCCTTATTATAGGAATTATGATCCATCCTTCCTCTTTCGGGATCGTTAACACGTATTCTATGTGGAATTACTTTCGATCGGGCAAATTCCTGGCCGGCATGAATCATTGGAATGCCCTGAGCAGTAAGTATAAACAATGCTCCAAGTTTATTTAACTTTGTCTGAAGCGGAGTTAGTTTAACATGCTTATCCACGTTTTTAATTTTCGATTCAGGATTTACTTCTCTGCTGCCGATTCTAATAAAATCCCCTAAAGTATATCCATCATGAGATTCAAGGTAATTGATCGAGTGTTCTTTTTTCTGAAAGAGTCCGAGTGTATCTCGCACCAATGTTCCGTTAACATAACTTTTGATACGTTTAACCGAATTATTGTTGAACCATTCGCCAAAGATCCATCCTAATCCGTTAAAAGGATTTTCTCCTTTAATTCCGTTTCTAATCTGGTCGTTCCATGCAGCATAACCTTTTTTAGAAAATCCATCGGGTGAGTATCCACCGCCGCCCCATGCTTCGCCTATTAGAATAACATTCGGATTGATCTGCAAAGCGCGTTGGCGTATCTCTTCAATTGTTTTCCAATCGATGAGAGTACTTAAATCAAAACGGAATCCGTCAACTTTATATTCTTTCATCCAGTGTAAAATGCTTTCAACAATTAACCGTCTTACCATTGGGCGTTCAGTTTTAAGATCGTTTCCGCACCAGCTTTGAGAAATATAATTACCTTTGCTATCAAGTCTAAAGTAATATTCTTTATCAATCTGTTTTAGGTTACCAACTTCGTATTCCGAGAGATGGTTATATACAACATCCATAATTACAGCGATCCCTTCTTTGTGAAATGCTTTTACCATATCCTTAAAGTCTGTCGTCTGCTTTCCTTCTTTACCAATCCATTCATTCCATCTGAAATTATTCCATCTTTCGCTGTAATAAGATGCCGGTGCAAAGAATACGCCGGTCATATATCCCCAATGATTTCTTTCATAAGGATTCCAGGTGTTGAATTTCCCTTCAATAGAATCTCTATAAGGAATTTCGCAATAACCAAACTCCTGAGCCGGTAAAATTTCTACTGCGTTAACACCAAGCGTCTTTATATAATCAATTCCGCCTTTTTTCCCTTTTTCAATTAATCCTTGATATGTGCCACGGTTTTTTACCCCGGAAGATTTATGAGCGGTCATATCTCTAACATGCATTTCATAAATAATTAAGTCGCGCCAATCAAATTGTAACCACGATGTACCTTGCCAGTCATATGGTAAATCTTTAACAACAATAGAACGTCTGGGATTTAAATATGTTGTTTTAGTTGCAACTGCTTTTGAATACGGATCAACACAGATTGGTTTATTAGTATTGCTAAAATCTTCCCCTTTATTATAAACTTTATATCCGTAGAACAATCCGTATAGTTCACCTTCAAGTTCTGCTTCCCATACTCCGTCATTATCCTTTAGCATAAAAAATTCTTTACACTTTTTATCCTCGGGTTTTTCAAAAGTACAAAGCCGCACGCTTTCTGCAGAAGGAGCGAATAATCTAAAATAAGTTTTACCGTTTTCAACAAAGGAGCCGAGTCTTTTATCTGAATAGTATTTATCAAGCTCTTTATATCGTTTAATAAATTCAGTAGTATCCGGTTGATATACAACCGTTCTTTTTTCTGTTACGAACAATTTTTCACCTATAATGTTTTGTGAAAGCGAAAGAAACAGTATTATAATTAAAAATGATCTGCTCATTATTGTTTTTGTTTGAATTGGCATATTTCGAGCAGCAAGTTAATGAATTATCGAAATGTTTTGAAATAATTTGATAGAGGGAATCATTAATGTTCCATCAGGGGTTATTTAAGTAAGACCATTTTTTAGATTGAACAAAATTGCCGGCATTGAGAGTGTAAATATAAATAGGCGGATGGTGAATTATTAATGTTGAATTGTGAATTATGAATTCCGGGTTGTTTGAATTCGTTAACTAACTGAAGTTACGCATAAGCCATAATTTGTAAATTCCAGTTGAAATTTTTAGGAATAACACAGTCAAAGAAAACTAAACGAATTTTATAAATAGTGGAAATGTTCATCATAATTCTGAAATATTCAAGTCGGCAGAAGGCAATCAGAACAAGGTAAATGTGATTAATTTGAACGATAGCTTGTCTTGAAGGAGAGCCTTCTAATCTTAATTCGGATTTAAGAATTCTGAAAAATTCTTCGATTGCCTGACGATTTCTGTAAAGTTGTTTTGCAATAGTAGATGTAAAAGAAAAGTCGCTTGTAGCCCAGTAATTATCATTATCCTTAACTACAAGAGCTTTAATGTTCTCTGAAAATCTGCCAATATGGTTGCCATAGCGATAGCCAAAGAAAGCTTGAACTTGAATTCCATCAACAAGGCGATTGGATTTAATTTTGAAATCCAATGCCACTTAAGCTTATGAACAGTTTTTAGCAATTTAGCAGCCGGATAAAAAGAATCCATAAGTACGTAATTTGGTTTCAAGTGAAATTTCTTTTTGGCTTCGAGCAATAACTCAATGGCTAAATCAATTTTTGTTTTGTTATCGTTTTTATTCCAAATGCGGAAACCAAGAGGATAACGGGTCTTACCGTCGGAGTAGATAATAAAAACAACATTGATCCCATAGAGA
>JAGVBL010000258.1 GCA_020059785.1 Ignavibacteriales bacterium
GATACCAGTGACGTTTTTTGCTAACTCCAAACGTTGAAGAACCGTCATTACGAAGTGCACCGGTCAAAAATAATTGGTTAAATAATTCTAATGTTACTTGACCAAAGTAGGATTCGCTTCGAACAATAGATTCGTATTCATCGGGAGCGTAAGAAGCAGTGTTATCCAACTGATTAAAACCATAAACGGCCATATCATTTCCAATAGTGCCGAAATAGTTATACTTTCTTTGGTTCATGTTTTGACCCAGCATTAAAGTTGCTTTCATATCTGCAAAGTCGAACGATTGTTTTGCTGTTACAATAAAATTACCATCAGTTTCGGAATTCATTAATCTTTCTGTTGTAACCTGACCGGTTGGTGCTGCTGAACTACTTGGAGGAAGAACTGTTTTGCGTTCGTCCATAGTGTAGTCGTGTCCTAAAGTGTAGCTTACATTCAACCAGTTTAATGGGTCGTAATCAACACGAAGGTTACCGAATGTTCTTGATACTTTAGAATCATTAACATGTTCATTAACAACGAAGAATGGGTTATCATATCCGCGCGAAGCTTTAAGAACGGTTGGATTCTGAACTCTGTATGAACGATGAAATCCGGTAACTGGATCAAGATAAACAGAATTGTCAAAATCCGGTGGTGTTCTCCATGTACCTAACAATAAACCGCTTACGTTGGAACCTTTCTGAATTCTTTCAGAATTTATATCAACAAACTGAATGTTTCCTACAACATTAATTTCTTCATTAATACGTTGTGAAGCTTTTACACGGACAGAGTTTCGTGTATAACTGGACTTCCCTTTAATAGTTCCGTCAACACCGGTTCTGCCGGCAGATAGATAATATGTTGTCCACTCATTTCCGCCTGATAAAGTGAAATTATTATCGAGAGAATGACCGGTCTTAAACATATCTTTTTCATGATTAAAAGTAGGAGTTCCGGCTGGAATAAGAGCGCCCCAAGTAGCAACGGCTGTTTTGCTAGCTACACCGTTGTTACCTTGCCCGTAAAGCTGTTGAAGTGGTTGAACTTTTGTAATATCATCAAATGTGTAGGATACATCATAAGATACTCTTGCTCTACCGGGTTTACCACTTTTTGTTTTAATTAGAACTACACCGTTCTGAGCACGTGAACCGTAAAGTGCAGCAGCAGCGGCACCTTTTAGTACGTCAATAGATTCAATATCCTTGGGATTAATATCTGAAGCACGGTTCGTTTGAGTTACTCCGCCAACACTTGTTCCGATTTCTGCATTATTAATTGGTGAACCATCAACAACAATTAATGGTTGAGTACCTCCTGTTATTGAATTAGCACCACGAATGCGAATGTAAGTTGAAGCTCCGGGTTCTCCGCTTGTTGATGTGATTTCAACATTCGATACTTTACCCTGAATTGCAGAAATGACATCTAAAGCCTTACTATTGGCTACTGCATCAGCAGAAACATTTCCGATTGTCACACCAAGTTTCTGCTTTTCAATTTCAACACCCATTCCAGTGACTACAACCGTTTGCATTTGTAGAATGTCTTCCTTCAGGGCAAAATTTTGAACCATATCACCGATGATTGTAACATTTACAGAGGTTTTTTGATAACCAATGTAACTTACTTCCAGTGTAAATTCTCCTTTTGCCATATTTGAAGGGATGTAAATAGTGTACGAACCATCTACATCCGATGCAGCACCAAGAAGTGTTGGTTTTAGTAATACGTTAGCACCAATTAAAGGCGCATTTGTTTTGCTATCTGTTACCTTACCGCTTATTTTAAAGAATTGTTGAGCATTAGTAAGATAAGGAAGGATAGCAAAAAATAGTATGAATAGTAGTACTTTCTTCATACACACTCCCTTAGATTATTAATTAGTTAATTACTTGAGCACTTAAAAAAGATTAAATCCCCACTAATCTTTTTCTATCGTATGAACTCCCCCAACAATAATTAACCGAATAGTAAAATAAAATCTCAGGAATGGACGGATTGAAACTCCCCTCTTATAGTTTTACTGCTATTCAAACAAATCCGTTTAATAAAAGAATAAATTTATCAAGAGTCTAAAGAAATGAATACTCAACAAGTCTAAATTATGAAAAGAATCTAATCTTTAGATTAATTATTTACAACAAAAAAATTAATATCTGCAGAAAAATTTGTTTTTAGAGGGAAAAGGAAAATAAAGAGAGTAGAAATAATTTTTAAGAATATTTTTGCAATTGAATCTACCGATAAAAAAAGAGCGGCTTGGTAGCCGCTCTTTTAGTTTGATTATAATCCCTTAAGATTTGGATTAGCATCTCTTTCTGTTTGAGGGATTGGCATGTATCTCCAAGTAGTAGCAGCAAGATGCCATGGAACTGCGCCTCTATTCTGGTCAATTAATCTTGTGCCCTGGCAGAACATTTCTTTATCTCTTTCCACTATTAAAGCATTTAGATCAACTGTTGTAAGGTTATTCAAACCGTATGAAGCTCTAACAGCATTAACTAATGCAAGAGCATCACCGGTTGCGTTGCCTCTAAGAATAAGTTCGGCTCTCATTAAATTATTCTCTTTCCACGTCATCATTATAAATGCAGAACCTTTATCAGGGTATTTTGTCTGCCAGTAATATGTTTTACCGCTTGTTCCTTTAACAGAGCTGATTTTTATTCTTGCTGTTTCTTTTGAATCAGCAGTTATATAATTATTAAAGCGGTCAGCAACGTGAATCTGAACACGACCAGCACCTGCAAATCCCCAGTAGTAAATGTTGCTAACATCACTGTTCAGTGCATTAAAATTAGCATCACCGCTTGCCATACCGTTTGCTGCAAAAGTAGCTGCCTGGGCATACTGTCCTTTTGCAAAGTATGCTTTAGCAATCAGAGAATTTACAACTCTCTTGCTATAAGCATCAGTAGTAGCATTTAATGCAGCGTTATATTTTGCAATTGCTTCATCTAACAAAGTTGCAGCCGGAATGAACGGACCAGCATCAATTGTACCACCGGGTTGATTCTGATTCAATCCGAATGCGATTGCTAAATAGTATCTGGCAATACCGCCATAAAGATTACCATTGTAAAGAGCCATTGTTTGGAGTGCAGTATTAGTAAATGTAATCTGACCAGCTCTTTTTACAAGCTCATCTGCAAAGAATCTTAATTCACCTAATTGACGATATGTACCGGTAGTAGTAGCATTATTAAGAACTATTGCACCTTTATCAATTTCCTCAAATGTTGGGAAGGATGCTGATGCAATATCACTTGTATAACCCATCTGGTCTGAGAGAAGATCCATCTGGCAAGAAATCTGGCTGGATACAGTAGCGAATCTCTGCTGAACTCCTCTAACAACAAATTCAGTTTGAGATTCACTTGTTAATAAATTATCCTGAACAACGTCAATGAGAGGGTCAACATCAGTTATATAATCCTCGCAAGCGCTGATAAATAATAATAATGGTAGAACGAGTAATAAATATTTTATCTTTTTCATGTTATCCTCCTATATCCCTATTCTAACCCAGAAATTGACAGTACGCGGATTTTGCAATGTACCGAAGTCCATTGCTCTTGCATTACTACGACCGCCAGTACCGTTAAATTCAACGTCAGCACCAGAATATTTTGTTGTTCTTGCAACGTTTCTTACAGAAATACCGGCGTATAGACCTTTAAGATATGTTGTAAAATCTAATTCGCGTAATAGATCTGTGAAATCGTAGCTCAAGCTAACTTCTCTTAGTATCAGGTAATCTCCGTCTTCAATCCATCCGGCAAAATTACGCCAGTCGAGAAGTGCAAATTCTTCTGCTGCTTTTTTATATTCAGCTGTATTTGGGGTTAGTTTAGGAAGACTTGTAGGAGCAACACCCGGAGCTAATTCAGCTAAACCAAGAATCCACATATATTTGTTGTATTCAGGAACGTTACCGAATCTTGCTGCGAATGCCTGTGTATAATTGTAAATCTTAAAGTTCAATGCCCATTCTGCAAATGCATATAGAGTAAAGTTCTTTAAGAATTTAAAATTAACTGTGAATGATCCTGTATGATCCGGGATAGGACTACCGAAATCGTATCGTTCAGTTGTCTTCAATGGACCGTTTGTGTGGTCATAGAGACCTGCAGAAGTATATCTTGGTCCAATAACTTTAAAAGTATAGTATTGAGCTTTTGGAAATCCTTTCTGAATAGTTTGAACACTGTTATAACCAAAATATTGAGGAGGTGCAATACCCATATCAGTAACTTTATTCTTCTGATAATTCCAGATCAAACTAAAGTTTAAGCTGTAATCAATACTATTAAGTGGAGTATATTGAAGTAAAGTTTCGAAACCGGAGTTCTCAAGTTTACCAACATTATATGGTTGATTGGTAATTGTTTTACCTGTTGATGGAGCATTTACCAAGCCAACAATTGAATTAGATGCATTCTGCATATAATAAGTGAATTCGAGGGATACATTGCTGAATAATTCTGTATCAAATCCTAATTCAATTTCTTTAATTCTTTCAGGTTGAATTGCTGCATTACCGATAGCTGATAAAACTGCGCCAGCACCATAGCCGCCAGTTTCTGCTCTCCACAACAATGGAATAGCATCCTGGCTGCCCGGTAAGAATCCGCTTTCGCCGTAAGCTGCACGGAGTTTTAATAGATTAACAAATTCCGGTAAGAAATCATATTTGTCTAATCTAACAGCAAAGCTTGCTTTTGGATAAGTAATTGAAGGTGCTCCTTCACCAATAGCACTAGCATAATCTTTTCTTAAACCGAGAGTTAAGAAATATTGATTTAAGTAGCTAAGAGAATGTTCGGTGTAAATTCCGGCTTGTTTTTCGTTAAGGAATCCTTCGCCGTAACCGGTAATTGTTCCGGCTGCACCTAAGTTTGTAATAAGATCTGAGTTGAATTGTTCGCCCTGAACATTTGTTGAACGAAAGGTTCTGTTGAATACCTGGCTTCCAACAGTAGAACGAACATCGATCATATCAAATAAGTTGTAGCTGTATGATGCGTTAAAATCGTAGGTGAACTGTTTGTTCTTTCTATCGTAGATACTCTTTTGACCGCGCTGAATAAGACCGCCAAAGTTTCTTCCCGGTGGGAAATATCTTTGCTGATAATAATCAGAGTTGTCAACACCAATTCCACCGTAGATTTCTAAATCTTTAATTGGTCTGTAAGTAATACTTGCTGAACCAATAAACTGGTTTATTGTAGCACCATCCTGAATTGTTAAGAGATCCTGTTCTTTAACCCATCCGAATGATACTGCTCTAAAGATTGTGTTGCCAAGGAACCCATAAATAATATTATCGTTGCTTGGTCTATTAATCTTGTTGTTAACATAATTGGAGTTAACTTTTATAGAGAGTCCTTCAGAAGGATATGCAGTTAAATTCAAACGAACAGAATTTCTTGTCTGAGCACTCATCGGCATAATGCCAGTTTCGTCTCTTGATTCAAAAGAAGTGTAATATCTTAAAGTTGGATTTCCACCGGCAGCACTTAAGAAATGTTCGCGGATTGGACCAACTCTAAATTGTCTGTTAGCATCATCAGCAGATAAGAATTGATCTTTGCTGTATTTATAGATTTTTTCATTATATCCGTAATTAAATCTATAATCAATGCTCATAGCTTGTGTTAAACCAGCAGAAAGTTTTCCGGCTTTTGTAGTAATAAGTACAACACCGTTTGAACCGTTAACACCATACATTGAAGCAGCAGCTGGACCTTTTAAGAATTCGATTTTATCAATGTCGTTGGCATTAAGGTTTGTAAGCAAGCTTGTACCTTGACCACCGGCACCATAACCAACTACTTCGGCGTTATCCATACGAACACCGTCAACATAGATTGTTGGCTGACCGTCGCCGTTTAAACCGCCGCCGCCTCTAACCCAGAAGCGCCATCCGGATCCAACGTTACCGGAAGCTGTTGTTAATTGAACTCCCGCAACTTTTCCGCCAATCATTTGAGATAATCCGCCATAAGCATTAACTTGCTGTAAATCTGCTGCGGCTACTCTTGCAACCGCAACTTCTGCAACTGCTTTGGAGGTCTTTGAAGCGATACCGGTTACTACAACCGTTTCGCTCTGGAATATGTCTTCGTCAAGAACAAAGTCTTGAGAAATTGAATTGCCAGTAAGTGTAATGTTTATACTCTTTGATTTGTAACCGACAAATGAAACAGTTAGTGCAACTGTTTGACCTGTTGCCTGGTTTCTGGGAACTTCGAATAAATATTTCCCCTCTACATCAGTAGCGGCACCAGCGTTTAACGCTTTTATAAAAACGTTGGCCCCGATTAATTGCTCTCCCCGAGCATCGGTTACTTTACCCATTACCCGAAATGTTTGACCCATTATTAATGTAGGCAAAATCAGTATGAGTAAAAGAGGCAGTATTAGTCTTTTCATGTTACCTCATTGATTTGTTAGTAATTGATTAATTAAATAAGAAGTAAAAAAAATAATTGTATGACTTTTCTCATTTCTCCCTGAATTTGTTGTTAAATAATATTTCCCCTAATTAGAAAGGTATCGCTAACTTTCGGGACTCAATTTATAATTAAGTAAATAGAAAAACAATAGTAATTGAATAGAGTGCATTTTTTTTACTACTTTTGAGCCGTTACCTTTTATCAAGCTAAAAGTTTTAGATGAATAATTATAAGTTGACTATTCAATACGACGGAACTAATTATTCCGGTTGGCAGATTCAGAATAATGCTTCTACGGTTCAGCAATGTATTGCTGATGCAATAAGAGTAATTATAAGAGAAGATGTTAATCTTATTGGTTCGGGTCGGACTGATGCCGGCGTTCATGCACTCGGACAGGTTGCAAATTTTAGATACGGTAAAGAATTAGATCTGTACAAATTTCAGTATTCGTTAAATTCTATTTTACCAAATGATATTTCTGTTACACAAATGGATAAAGTTGACGAATCATTTCATTCAAGATTCGATGCAAAAAAAAGAAGCTATATTTATTTATTCACTACCCTTAAAAATCCTTTCTATCAAAAATATTCATTCATGTTTCCGCAAATAAAAAAAATTAATTTCGAATATCTGAATGGACTTAGTAAAGCATTAATAGGTAATCATGATTTTACTTCCTTCAGCCGGAAGAATGACGAACAGGAAAATAAATTTTGCAATGTAGATGAAATTTTTTGGAGGAAAGGGAAGGATGTTTCAATTTTTTTTATAAGTGCCGACCGGTTTTTACATGGGATGGTGAGAACTATTATTGGAACAATATTAAACGCAGCTGAAAAAAAATATAATTCGGAATACTTAATAGATGTTCTTAATAAAAAGGACAGAACTGAAGCAGATGAGTCTGTTCCTGCAAAAGGTTTATTTTTATATAAAGTGAGGTACTGAAATGATAGATCTATCA
>JAGVBL010000385.1 GCA_020059785.1 Ignavibacteriales bacterium
CGTATCTGGAAAGCAATTCCAAGATTTTCACCGTAATTTTTTAATGCAAGAATTTTTTGTTCATCGGTTGTTGAAGCTCGTGCACCAATTTCGCAGCATGTTGTTAATAACGATGCAGTTTTATCAGATATAATCCGGAAATAAGTTTCTTCATCATTATCCAGTTTTCTTGTCTTACTTATTTGAAGTAATTCTCCTTCAGACATTCTTTTAACAGTGTTTGTAATTACTTTTAGAAAGTCAAAATCATTCCCTTCTACGGCAAGCATTAATCCGCGTGCAAGCAGATAATCACCCGTTAATACTGCAACCTTATTTTTCCAGACAGCATTGATGGATGGAAAACTCCTCCGAGTCTCGGCATTATCAACAACATCATCGTGAACAAGTGTAGCTGTATGAAGTAATTCAACTAAAATGGCTCCTCTGTAAGTCCTTTCATTAACTTCCGCGGCAAGTTTACTGGAAAGGAGAACAAGAACCGGTCTTACTTTCTTACCCTTTTGTTTAAGAATGTAACGGGTTACTAAATCGAGCAATCCCACTTTCGATTTTAGAGATTGTTTGAATAAGCCGTTAAACTGGTCCAATTCATTTTGAATCAGATGAGTTATTTCGGAGAGTGAATTTATTTTCAATCTTTCTTTTGAAATATTTTTGAAACTAAAATACTTATTTCGTATAAGAAAACCAATGGAATGGCTAACAGTATTTGAGAAACCGGATCTGTACCTGGCGTTAATAATGCTGCAAGAATCAATATAACAACTATCGCATGACGCCTATATTTACGCATTATTCTGGGTGTGAGTATTCCAATCTTGGATAAGAAAAAGGATAACATCGGTAATTCGAAAACTAATCCCGCGCCAATAATTACACTAAGAATAATTGAGAAGTATTCATCAATAGAAAAATTATTTGCTATTTCCGGTGAACCGAATTGAGCAGCAAATTGTAATGTAAGCGGAAGCATAACAAAGTATGCAAACAGAACGCCGGCTAAGAAACAGATAGTAGTAAAAATAACTATTGCGGAAATATATTTTTTTTCATTTTCACGAAGTGCAGGAGAAATAAATTTCCAGAGTTGATATACCACATTAGGGAAACTAAGAATTAACCCGATTATTAATGCCACTTCGAAGAACAAAAAAAGCTGCCCGAATGGGCGGAGGTTTTGTAATTTGAAATTAGATTGTTTGGCGGGAAGTAATAGAATCTGGTTGATAAAAAAATCGATGAATATCCACGCGATTATTGTACCGATTACAAGCCCAATTAATGCGTAAATAATTCTCCACCTTAATTCTTCAAGGTGTTCAAGAAATGACATTTCAACTTCACTTTCAGCGGAATTTTGGGATTGCGATTTTTCCTTTTTGCTCACATTACCCACTTAACTATTTTGTAGTTGAGGATAAAGAGGAAACTTTGAGCAAAGTAATCCTACTTCTTTTTTAACTTCCTTAAGTTCAGACTCATTTTCCGAATTTTTAATTGCTCTATCGATAAATTGTGCAATCAATTTCATTTCATTTTCTTTCATACCGCGAGTAGTAACTGCTGGAGTTCCTATTCTTATTCCACTAGTAACAAATGGACTCTTAGTATCAAATGGTATCATATTTTTATTAACTGTAATACCCGCCATTCCGAGAGCATTTTCAATTTTTTTACCGCTTAATTCTTTCTTTGTAAGATCAACTAACATCAAATGGTTATCTGTACCCCCTGAAACAATATCATATCCATAATTCACTAATTCAGTTGCTAACGTTTTAGCATTTTTAATAATCTGTTTAGTATAATCAGCAAAAGAATCCTGAAGCGCTTCGCCGAATGCAACAGCTTTTGCCATTATTATATGCATTAATGGTCCACCTTGAATTCCAGGCATTACCATTCCGTCAAATAATTCCGACATTAATTTCAGTCTATCGCCTTTAATAGTCTTAATGCCCATAGGGTTTTCTTTGTCCTTACCTACAAGAATAACACCGCCACGCGGACCACGAAGAGTTTTATGAGTTGTAGATGTAACAACGTCGCAATAAGGGAGCGGATTGTTTAATAATCCTTTTGCAATTAGACCGGCCGGATGCGCCATATCGCACATTAATAATGCGCCAACTTTATCTGCAATTTCTCTAAACTTTGCATAATCCCAATCCCGCGAATAAGCACTTGCACCCATTACAATAAGTTTTGGTTTTTCTTTCTTTGCAAGGTCTTCAATTAAATTATAGTCTAATAATTTTGTATCCCGGTTTAATGTATAAGGAACAGCTTTATAAATCTGTCCGGAAAAATTAACAAGTGAACCGTGGGTTAGATGTCCGCCATGGTCTAAACTTAATCCAAGAATTGTATCACCGGGTTTAAGCAGAGCCATATAAACAGCCATATTAGCTTGCGAACCGCTGTGTGGTTGAACATTAACATATTCGGCGCCGAAAAGTTTTTTAAGACGATCACGAGCAATATCCTCTGCCATATCAACAAATTCACATCCGCCGTAATATCTTTTTCCCGGATAACCTTCTGCGTACTTATTTGTTAAAACAGAACCGGCTGCCTGAAGAACAGCCGGACTAACAAAATTTTCTGACGCAATTAATTCGAGGTGGGTTTCCTGTCTGTTTAATTCTAGTTTAGCAACATTCAATACTTCTGAATCTGCTGTAAGATAATTCAACATAAGAGCCTGAAAGTTTAATTGAACATTTTATTAAGGAACAGTAATACTTCTATCAATCCATGAATAGCAAGGACCTTCAATTTTTACAGTATCACCCGATTTCAATTTTCTAAAGAAATAATCTTCTTTCATAGGGATTGAATTTTGCAGAGCTTTAACTCTTTCTGCAGAAGTAGAAGCAAATTGTCCGCCCATAGAAGCAGCTTTGCGGTAAGTATTAACAGCAAGTAAATAAACACATTTAGCCATAAAGTCGAAATCACAAAGTCTGGCAGCTTGTTCATATAATTGTGCCTCAATGAATACAGGGTAATCCCAATTAGGATCTACTTTCATTCCTCTCTGCAAATAAGTTCTTGATACCGACAATTGTTCCAGTCTTTTATAGATAAGAGCAAGGTTAAGATAATTATCTCTGTTATCCGGTTGCAAGTCGATCAGTTTTTTATAAGCTGAGATTGCTTTATCATTCATGTCGAGTTTTTCATAAACACTTGCAAGCTGTTTCCAGTAATTAATAACCTCCGGGGCTTTTAACGTTAAATACTCAAGCGGTATTTTTGCTTGTTCATAATCCTGGGCTCTCAAACATGTAGAAGCATACTTCCATGCTTTTTCAAGGTTCTCTTTATCAAACTCCCATGATTTTTTTGTAATATTTACAAGTTCAGAAATATCTTCGGCAATACCTTCAAGTTTTTGATTCCATAATGGATTATCCGGATCGGTCTCTGCAAGTTTTGAATAGAGATCAAGAGCTTTTAGTTTATAGTCATTATTTTCATTTGCATTAGCAATGTAAAGCATGCCCAAATGGTCTTTGTAAAAATTATCAATATTTGGATCGAGTGATAATGCATATTCATAAGTTTTTATTATTTCCTCTGCATTAGCTTTAAGCCAAACCTCCATTACATAAGCTTTTCTAGTTGTGTAATGGCTTTCATTTTTCGGTTCATATTTAATTGCCCGATTATAAAAATAAAGAATAGTATCATTCAACATTTTCATTTCACTATCCGATACTTTCATACAATCATGCATATACCAGAGAATTTCCTCCATTTTGGGAAAGATTTTATATCTAAGCCATGGAGTTGGATCAGAATTAATAATTTTCCAGCCATAATCAACAGCAGTTATAAAATCCTTATTCTTATGATATTCATTAAATAAGCTGAAAGTAGCTTGATCATTTTGTGCTTTAATAACCAGGCTGGAAGTGAATCCTAGTATCAATGCAAATAATAGAAATTTTCTTTTCAATGTATTTTTCCTTCTATTAATTATCTTTCAGTTTGGATAAACCAAAGCTCTCCAATGCTCAAAGTTATGGAAAATTTATAAAAATTTTCACTTAATAAATTATTTTCTTTTGTACCTCTTTTTCCGAACTGGAAACCAAAATCGAGAGTATTATCAAAACCTAACGGCATCGAGAAACCGGTATACAAAGAAATTTGATCAATACCCTTTCCATTTATTGTATATTGAGTCTGCTCAAAGCTTAAACCGCCTCTTAACATTACCTGTTCCCAGAATGATTGTGATCTGGATTCGGGGTTTCGGTATTCAACACCAAGACTGTATTTGTTTAAGTCTCTCATAACATTAAGAGTTCTTCCACCTACATCAAATTTACTTGTCTGCTGGAATAAATAATCTGCAGTAAAGTTTAATCCATTGCTAAGAGATAATGAGATTCCTGCACCGAATCTTGCCGGTAAATTCGTATTCATCGAACCTGTTGAGGTTTCAATTTCTCCTAATAAGGTTGATGAAATATTTGTAGTATCGGTATTCACTTGAGAATTGGTAGAATAGACAAATCCTAATCTAAGATCCTTGATTGATTCTGAGCCGAGTAACTGGGCAATATTAGTTGAAATCATACCAACTGTAAATCCTAAACCGTTATAACTGTAATTACGAGAAAAAGATGCGCTTAATAATTCTGATTCTGGTCCAAAAGCAACTGAAGAGATGTGTTCAATTTTGCCATTATAATAATCCAATGAGGCACCAATAGCAAATTCAAGAGGAAGTCTAAAAGAGAATCCAAGAAATGCTTTTGATAAACCGCCGTTGCCTTTATATCCGGTTGTAAATGAACCTCCAATTGGATCCGTATCATCATAAGTTACATCATAATTAACGTTTGAATAAGGGACAATACCCGCAGCAAAACTAAAACCTAATTCCCTATCAATCGGAAATCCGAACATCATTCCGGAAAAAATTGTTTGGACATGGAACACTGAAGAATTATTTGAAGAGATTCCATTACCATGTGTAATTATTCCGGTTTCAAATCTGGAGAGTCTCATTTTATTCCAGCTGGCGGGATTAAGATAATTTAAGTAATCGATATCGGTTGTAGCAATTCCTAATTCACCTAATGCCAATCTTCTTGCAGAGAATGAAAAATAGTAGTCACCTAATCCAAATCGTGAATAAATTGACCCGCCGGAAGGTAAAACCTGCGCCGGTAATAAAATTAATAGTATTACAATGATCCGTTTTATTTTCATCAGTTATTTCTTTTGTATGTAAACAATTTTAAGTCTTGGTCTATTAATTACTTCAGAGGCTTTGCTACCATAAATTGCGAGCCGCGCTAATGATCTTTGTTCATCTGCTAAAGATAGCATCATACCTTGATTTACTTTAGTATCACTAGAAGAAATCCATTTTTGAATAAGCCATGTAATTTCACCGGAATAAATATTTTTATTCCTCTTAAGGACGGAGACAATTAAACTATCCCCGGAAAGCGACTTACTAACGCTGTCTTTTAGTGCTCTAACATTTATTGAGTCCGATAATGGTTGTCCGTTGATTGATTTAAGTGTATCAATAGTAAGTTCAAGCTTAGCGCTATTTATAATAATATCTTTGGGAAGTGATGTTATATCGAATGATAAGAATCCTCTATTAGTCAATCCGCCTTGCAGATAGATATAATCAGGCTGTTTAGGAAATGAACCTGAAACAATGTGAACATCCATATAAGGAGTTGAATAGAGCGAATCAACTTTGGAATTCTGTTCATACTGAATTTTTAGTGTGGGCAAATTTGAAGTAGTAGTTTCGCCAAAGGCAATAAAACCAACAAACCTTTGAGTATTGGCAGTGGGCTTCATCAACAATCCATAATTCTTTGGAGCAGAAAGAGTATCAACTCTATATTTAAGCCATTGTTCAATTACACCGGGTTCTATATCAAATTTTAATAACGTATCTACAAGAACTTTGGATGAAGCAACATCTTTAGAATCGTAAGTAAGTAGAGCAAGACTATCCTTATCGAATGCGGTCGAAGTCCAGTTCTTTCTTATTTGATGTACAGTAAAGTCAAAATTCTGAGTCTCATCGCCAAGCTTATAAGCCCGCCTCATTTCCATCCAAACTTTCTTAATCTTTACATTGTTAGTTTTATAGTAAATAACCATCGAGTCTGCAAATGCAGGTGAAAATTGCAAAAGTATTACCGACTCCAGATTAGAATTTTTACCTAAAATAATATAAGGAGAAGTTCCAAGTTTAATTTTGGCTTCGAAAGAAGATGATGACTGGTTAATTGGTGTTTCCTTTGAATCGAGCTGCTTAAATTGAATTTTACCATCCTCGGGTAATAAATTATAACCAACTGATGTTGGTTCATCGTTACAACTGGCAAAAAGCAAAATAAGTAAAGGAATAAAGGACAACTTCAAAAATCTATTCAACTGCGTTCCTCCAAAAAATCTTTAACAATAAAATCGCAAGCTTCAGTGAAATTAGCGGCTACAAAATTGGGCTTTTTCTCAAGATTATGCAAGACATTAATTTCAGTATTATCTCCGCTGTAATTAACTAATATTGATTTAACACCGGCATTTATTCCGCATAAAATATCAATGTTCTTATCTCCAATCATATATGACTTGCTTAGATCAATATTCAGATCCTTGGAAGCTTTTACAATCATATAAGGAGATGGTTTCCTACATTTTGAATCTTCTTCAGAATTATAATCAGGATGAAAGGGACAATAGTAAAAATTATCAATGCCGGTTCCATAATCTGACAACAAAATATTGATTCTATTATTAATGACATCAACATCATTGTGAGTGAGAATTCCGTAAGCAATTCCGGCTTGATTAGAAATTACAACAATCTTAAAATTGTATTGACCCTTTAACCTTTTTATCCCTTCTGCAACACCGGGGTATAATTTAACCAAATCTGGGTCTTTGATGTAACCTGTATCGTAAATTATCGTTCCGTCTCTGTCTAAAAAAACTGTATGATGTTGCATTAATTAATCGGTTAGTTTTTTATAGAGGTCAAGATATTTTTTTGCCGAGTTCAACCAGGTAAAATTCGATTTCATTCCATTTTTCATTATAATCTGCCAGGTTTCTTTATCGGTAGAATAAATCTTAATTGCTTTTTTAATCTCAGCTATCATATCAGCTGCAGTGTATTTTTCAAAAGCAAATCCATTTCCTGTTTTGTTCTTTGGATTAAACGGCTGAACTGTATCGGCTAATCCGCCAGTGTTACGGACAATCGGCACAGTTCCATACATCAGACTGTACATTTGATTCAATCCGCAAGGTTCAAATTTGGAAGGCATAAGGAACATATCAGAGCCGGCTTCTATAAGATGAGCTAATTCCTCGTCGAAACCGATGAAACAAGAAAAGTTGTTATGATATTTTGAAGCTGAACTCATAAAAAATTTATGATATTTTTTATCTCCCGTTCCAAGAAGAATAAGATGCATATTAAGTTTCATTAATTGGGGAAATGCTTTCTCAAGAAGATCTAATCCTTTATCTTCAAAGAGTCGGGAAATCATTCCTATTACAGGTATTTTTTCGTCATATTTGAATCCAAAATTATCAGCTAATGCTTTTTTATTTTCTTTTTTGAATTCAAGATTTTTTACAGAATATTTATGTGCAATTTTATTATCGAGTTCCGGGTTCCAGATAGTTTCATCTATTCCATTTATTATTCCATACATATCTTTCTTTCTTTTACATAATACATCTTGCAATCCTGCCCCAAAATCTTTTTTAAGACATAACTCTTTTGCATAAGTTTCGCTTACAGTTGTTATCATATCAGAATAAACTAATCCGGTTTTCAGAAAATTAACTTTACCTTTATGAAGAACTCCTTTTTCATTTTCTAATTCCTTTGGTAACCCGGTCTTAGCAAAAGTTTGTTTAGCAAAGTCCCCCTGAAAAGCTAAATTGTGAATTGTAAACAATGTTTTTATTGGTGTAAACAATGGATCTTTTGAATACATTGATTTAAGATACGCCGGAACTAACCCTGTTTGCCAATCATTACAATGGATAACATCGGGAGCCCAACCCAATTTTGTAATTAATTCGAAAACAGCTTTTGAAAGCAGAATAAACCTTTCATCATTATCAGGGTAATCATCACCTGTTAGGGGATCGGAATATAGAGAATGACGGCTTCCGAAATATTCGGGGTTATCTAAAAAATAAATTTGAACACGTGTTTTAGGACCGATTAAGAATGAGGAACGGAGAGAAAATATTACTTCCTTTTCGCCGATATTTATTTTTATATCTTTCAACCTTACTACTTCATGAATCTTATATTTCCGCTCGTCAATTGCCCCATATTTAGGGACAACAATTCTAACCTGGTGCCCTAACTCCTGTAATTTTTGGGGTAAAGCCGAAGAAACATCTGCTAAACCACCTGTTTTAATAAATGGAACTACTTCTGATGTGACAAAGAGGATCTTATACTTTGAAGGCATTTTTGGTCTATCCCTTACTTTTCAATAGGGTAAAAATACTAAAATTGAAGCTTTTGAACAAAAATAATAGAAAATAAAGTCCTGAATTCTCTATTTTTGAATGTGAGATGAGAATGAATTAATCCGGAAATAATTTACCAAATGAGAAAATTGCTAAAATCGCCCGTTCAAATTATAACAGTTGATACAAAGGGAAAAAACTTCAAACGCGGTAAAGATGCAGCTAATATTTTACCGGTAAACGACCATTCGATAATTATCGAAGATAATATTATCAAAGATATTATTTCAAATTCCAGTGTTAAGAAGTACACTTTCGATCAAATTATCAATTGTGAAGGATATATTGTATTACCCGGATTAATTGAATGCCATACCCATACTGCATTTGCAGGTTCTCGATCCAATGAATTTTTAATGAGATTAAAAGGTGCTACCTATGAACAGATTGCAGAATCTGGAGGCGGAATAATTTCAACTGTTAAAGCAGTCCGCCGGTCTTCATTCGAAGAACTGATAAGAATAATTAAACCGAGAATAGACCTGTTTATTTCTCAGGGTGTAACTACACTGGAGATTAAGAGTGGTTACGGATTGAGTTATTATGATGAGATAAAACTACTACAAGTAATCAACTATTTTAAGAAAACACTTCCAATCGAAATTGTGCCTACATTTCTTGGTGCTCATACTTATCCACCCGAGTATAAAAACGATCATAAAAAATATCTTAAAATAATTTCTGACGAATTACTTCCCTTCATAATCCAAAACGGACTTGCCGAATATATAGATGCTTTTTGCGAAAGCAGTGCATTCAGTGCGGCTGAAGTGGATCAGATTTTTACTAAGGCAGTTAAACTCGGTTATAAGTTAAGACTTCATACCGAACAGTTTAATAATATTGGCGGACTTGATGTTGCACTTAAGCACAATGCTCTTTCTGTAGATCATCTTGAGGTTATAAAAGAATCGGATATACAAAAATTGAATGATAGCGAAACAGTTGCTGTTTTGCTACCCGGCGTTTCGTTCTTTCTCGATTACCAATTTGCACCGGCAAGACAGTTAATAGATAATAATGCTATTGTAGCTTTATCAACCGACTATAATCCCGGTTCTTCAAATATTCCCAATCTTCATTTAATAATGAGCCTTGCAGTTTTAAAAATGAAAATGACAGCAGAAGAAGTAATAAGCGGAGTTACTATTAACGCTGCTAAAGCACTGGATATAAGTAAAAGAACCGGCAGTATAGAAATAAATAAACAAGCCGACTTTTCATTATTTAAGGCAAATGATTATTCGGAAATAGTATATAACATTGGACAAAATCTAAACGAAATAACAATAAAGAATGGCGAAATTATTTACAAAAGAAATTCGGAGTAATAATGACAACAAATAAGCAAAAAATTATTGAATGCGTCCCAAATTTCAGTGAAGGAAAAGATGTAAAAACATTCGATGCAATTAAAGAAGCAATCTACAAAACAGAAAATGTTAAACTACTAAGTCTTGAACCCGATGCCGATTATAACCGTGTTGTTGTTACTTTAGCCGGAAACGAGGAAGGCATATTAAATGGTGCTGTTAATGCATGTAAAGCTGCAGCCTCATTTATTGATATGACAAAACATAAAGGTGAACACCCGCGGCTCGGTGCCATTGATGTTGTTCCTTTTGTTCCTGTATCTAATGTTACAACAGAAGAGTGTGTAAAAATATCTGAAAAATTTGCAGAAATAATTTCGAAAGAATTAAATGTTCCTGTTTATTTATATGAATCTGCAGCAAGAAAACCGGAAAGAAAAAGTTTATCGAATATTCGTCAGGGCGAATATGAGGGTCTTGAAGCAAAGCTGAAAGATCCGAACTGGGCACCTGATTATGGCGAACCGGCTTTTAATCCTAAACTTGGTGCAATAGTAACCGGCTCAAGATTTTTCCTTATTGCTTATAATGTTAATATAAATTCAACCGATGTAAAATATGCTAAAGAAATTGCTGAAATACTTAGAGAGAGCGGCTATTCCAAAAGAGATGAAAATGGTAACTTGATAAAGATTGATGGTAAAACTGTTAAAGTACCCGGTAGGTTAAAAGAATTCAAAGGAATGGGAGTTTCTTTAGAAAAATATAGTTGTACTCAAGTCTCAATTAATTTAACCAACTACAATGTTACTCCGTTGCATGTTGCATTCGAAGAGGTTAAGAAAGAATCTATTAGATTAGGTGTGGAAGTTAAAGGAAGTGAAATTGTAGGGTTGGTTCCACTGGAAGCATTGCTTCAAGCCGGAAGATATTATACAGAAAGCAAGGAAACCGACGAAAAGAAATTAGTCCAAGCAGCAATTGATCACCTTGGATTAAATTCATTAAATCCGTTTAAGCCGGAAGAAAAAATAATTGAATATATGATTTAACAATTAAGAAAAATTTTTAATAAGGAGGAAGAATGAACTTAAATAAGAATTTGCAAGAGTATTTTGATGAATTATCATCCAGTTCTCCAACACCGGGCGGAGGTAATGTAGCAGCATTATGCGGAGCTCTTGCTTCAAGTTTAGGTGCGATGGTATGTAATCTAACGATTGGTAAAAAGAAATATGCTGATGTTGAACAGGAAATGATTTCCCTAAAGAATAAATTGGAAATTTATCAGAAAGAATTCTTTGAACTCGCTCAGAAAGATAATGAAGCATTCGATAAGGTTATGGAGGCATTTAAACTCCCAAAGGAATCGGATGAGGAAAAAGAAGTACGCAATTCTAAAATTGAAGAAGCTACAATTAATGCTGCCGAAGTTCCATCAGATGTAATGCATAAATGTTATGAATTATTACCATTATTAAAAACAATAGCTGATAAAGGGAATAAAAATTCTCTTTCCGATGCCGGTGTTGCAATAGCTCTTACACGAACCTCAGTTCAGGGAGCTTATTTAAATGTACTCATCAATTGCAGTTCATTAAATAACCAGACTATTGCAGAAGAAATAAGAAAGCGTGCAAATATTATTTTCGAAGAGATTGATAAAGGAACCGCACAAATGTTAGAAATAATAACCAAATCATTTTTACCGGCATGATCAAAAAAATCCTGATACTGTTTATTATTCTCTTAAATATAGTTGTTGCACAGAATCAAAGAGTATTACAAGGAATAGATGTTCTTGAAAGAGATGATTTTTCTATTTTAGAAAATAAACGCATTGCACTAATTACAAATCAAACCGGTGTAAATAAAAAATTAATATCAACAGTCGATCTGCTTTCAAAAGCAAAAAATGTTGAACTGGTTGCTGTCTTTAGTCCCGAACATGGATTTAGAGGTATAGGCAAAGCCGGAGAAACAATAAACGATTTTTTCGATAGTACGACGGGCATAAAATATTATTCGCTTTATGGAAAACGGAATAAACCTACTCCGGAAATGCTTAACAACATTGATGCTTTAGTTTATGATGTTCAGGATATCGGCTGCAGATCTTATACTTATATAAGCACGCTTGGACTTGCAATGGAATCTGCAGCAGAGAACAATAAAGAGTTTATTGTGCTTGATAGACCGAATCCATTAGGAGGAATTAGAATTGAGGGTAACATTGTAGAAGATGGCTTTACTTCATTCGTAAGCCAGTACAAAATTCCTTATGTATATGGATTAACATGCGGTGAATTAGCTAAAATGTTAAATGAAGAAGGGATGCTGACTAACAAAGTTAAATGCAAGCTTAATGTGGTTAAAATGGTTGGATGGAAAAGATGGATGCACTACGACGATACAGATTTAATCTGGGTACCAACCTCAGCAAACGTTCCATATAGTTTAACACCATTTTATCTTGTAAGCACTGGTGTACTCGGTGAATTAGTAACCATATCGATTGGAATTTCATACACGCTACCATTTCAAACATTTGCAGCCGAATGGATTAATGCCGATACTCTTTCAGCTTATTTGAATGCATTAAATTTACGAGGAGTGAAATTCAGACCTATTTCATACAAAACAAACTATGGGATCTGGCTTGATAAAATTCTGAACGGAGTTCAGGTTCACATTACTGATTTTTATAAGGTGAATCTGTTAGACCTTCAATTCTATTTTATGGAGATACATAACAAATTATATCCAACAAAGAAGATATTTGATTTGGCCGATTCAACCAGATTGAAAATGTTTGATAAGGTAATGGGAACCGATAAGATAAGACTGAATTTTTCAAAACGGTATAAATTTGATGATATAAAATCTTACCTGAGGAAGGACATCAAATCATTCAGAGCGCTCTCAAAAAAATATTATCTATACGATTAGTATTCAATACCAACATCAACAACTGGCCAGCGCGCCCTAAGGTTAAGAGTATCGGGGTAAAAAGTAAACTTCTCGGCATAAATTAATGGTTTAACTGATCCAGCATCATATTTGCTATTTTTATTTTTATCGATAAA
>JAGVBL010000041.1 GCA_020059785.1 Ignavibacteriales bacterium
ATTAATTAATTAATGCAGAATACATTGAGGCACATGGTAAAGTTAGTTTTCCATTATCTATTTGTCAAGTTTTTTTTACTCATTTTTGATTTTATTTCACCCAGCAAATAAATGGAGCCAAGTACTACCAGGCAATTCCCGGTTTCTCCCTTTACAAAATTTTGAATAACCGAATTATAATCTTTCAATTGCTTCAGTTGGATACCAATCCCCTTTCCAGCTTCAACCAATTCATCTAATGTTGCTGCCCTATCATACCCGGGTTGAACAGCATAAATAGTATTAAAATATGGCTTTAGCTGATTAAGCATGGTTCCAATATCCTTATCTTTCATCGCACCAAAAATAAGAACCCGGTTAGGGTATTTCTTATACTCTTCAGAGAACTGATTAATAAAGGAAGTAACACCCTCAGGATTGTGTGCTGCATCAAAAATAATTCGTGGTCTATCGTTAATTATTTCGTATCTGCCCTGAATTCCTGTATTAGTTACAACATTCATCAATCCTTTGTTGATGATGGATATATCTGAAATGCTTAAAAGTTCGTATAAGACCTTAACTGCAAGGGCTGCATTATGGAATTGATGATTTCCGGACAAACCGGTTCTATAAATGTGAATAATTTTTTTATCAAGAAAAATATTAACTGACTTTTCTATATTCTGTGCAAATTTGTTAAAAGTAAATAAATGTGAGTTCATTTTCGCTGTACGCTTTCTAATTACTTCCAACGCTTCCAAAGGTAAGGATCCGGTAAAGACAGGTTTGCCAGGTTTAATAATTCCGGCTTTTTCAAAAGCAATTTTTTCAAGAGTCTCACCTAAAATATTTGTGTGTTCCAGACTAATAGAAGTAATAACGGAAGCCAATGGATCAATTACATTTGTTGCATCAAGCCGTCCGCCAAGCCCCGTCTCTAATACAACAAAATCAGGTTTGTTATCGCAAAAGTATTTGAATGCAAGTGCAGTTGTTATTTCGAAAAACGTTGGTTTCTCTTGTTCGATTATCTGTTCGATTGAGTTAATAAATCCGGCTATATAATTGTCGTCAATTTCAATTCCGTTAATCCTTATTCTTTCATTAAATCTAACAAAGTGCGGCGAAGTATATAATCCCACTTTGTAACCGGCTTCCATTAAAATACTTGCAATAAAAGAAGCCGTACTTCCCTTTCCATTTGAACCGGCAATGTGAATATATTTTAATTCCTTATGAGGGTTCCCAATTAATTCTAGTAATTTCTTAACGCGACCGAGCCCGAGTTTAATATCGAACTGATGCATTGCGTAAATCTTATTAAGTGCCTCTTGAATATTCATTTTACAACTGGAAGGAACCGATTAAATCGGATAACTTTTGTATAGATTGTTTTTCGCAGTATGAATGTAACCCTTCAACAATTTCAACACCGGCATTTGGATTAATAAAATTGACTGTTCCAAGCTGAACCGCAGTAGCACCTGCAATCATAAATTCAACTGTATCCATCCAATTCATAATTCCGCCAATACCGATTATCGGTATATCTACATTACGTTTTATTTCCAGAACTTTAGCAAGTGCAACCGGTTTAATAGCCGGACCGCTTAGTCCGCCAGTAACATTTTTAATTTTCGGTTTGCGTGTCCATATATCGAACGAGGTTCCGACTAATGTATTTATTGCAGAAACAGCATCCCCGCCTTCTTCTTTAACTATCCGTGCAAATTCAGAAATTCTGGAAACGTTTGGAGAAAGTTTTATTATTAACGGTTTGTTAGTAGCCGATCGCACCATTTCAGTAATTCTGCCAACTGAATTTAGATCATTCCCGAAAATTAAACCGCCTTCTTTTACATTTGGACATGATACATTTATCTCGAAGGCATTAATTGTATCTACCGGATTTAGAATTTTTGTACATTCTACATATTCTTCTATTGAACTTGCAGCAATATTACAAATTATGGTTGTATTCAATTCTTTAAGAAATGGAATTTTTTCCTTTATAAAAGCTTCTACACCAACATTTGCAAGTCCGATTGCATTAAGCATTCCTGAGGGTGTTTCAACAATTCTCTGAGGTGGGTTTCCTTTACGAGGTTTTAGCGATAATGATTTTGTTACGATACCGCCAATTTTACTTAAATCGGTAAATTTAGAAATCTCATTTCCATAACCAACCGTACCGGAAGCAAGCAGAACCGGATTTTTTAAGTGCAGCTTTCCAATATTTACAGATAAATCAGTATAACTCATAACCTCACCATTTTAGCATCGAAGACCGGTCCATCTTTGCAGATAAGATAATATCCGTCACCATCCGCATTATCAATCGGACATCCCTGGCAAATTCCAAAACCGCACGCCATCGCACTTTCGGTGCTTATCTGGCATTCAATATTATTTTTGATAGAGAATTCCTGAAGAGCTTTAAGCATTGGATTTGGACCGCACGCAAATATTCTTACCGATTCATTTCTGAATTGACTGTACTGACTTTCTATCAACTGAACTACATTCCCTTTGAATCCTATTGAACCATCATCAGTGGAGATCAACAAATTTTTCATACCATATTCAATAACATTATTTTTCGATCTCCCGCCAAAAAAGCTGATTACTTTTTTATCATCGGCAAGTTTTTGTATTAGATAAGGAAACGGTGCAATTCCTATTCCACCGGCTGCAATAATTGCTGTTGAATAATCTCCTGAATAATTGAAACCGTTACCTAATGGACCGAGGATATCAATAACATCATCTTTTTGTTTATTAGATAATATTTTAGTCCCCTCGCCATGAACATCAAACATAAAGTGAAGGAATTCACCATCAACTTCGCAAATACTAAACGGTCGGCGTAGTAACGGAAAATCCGATTCTGATACCTTGATATTGCAGAATTGCCCCGGTTTTATTTTGGAAGCAATTAAAGGTGAATAGACACGTAGTAAAAAAGTATCCGGCAGAAGATTTTTGATCCATTCGACACGTGATTTTTCGATATACAAGCGGGTTACTCTGTTCTTTACTATTAGTATGAATTAATTTTTTCTTGAATATTTTTCTTCTATTGCGCTTATCTTATCCAATCTTTTTTGATGACGGTCGCCAAGAAAATTACTACCGAGCCATACATCGATAATTGATTTGATGGTTTCCTCACCAATGGCTTTTGCACCAAGCACTAAAACATTAGCATTGTTATGTTCTCTTGAACTACGTGCCGAGAATTCATTATAACAAGTTGCAGCTCTTATACCGGGAATTTTATTTGCAGTAATTGCAGATGGAATTCCGGTTGCATCTATAATTATTCCGTAATCGAATTCTTTATTTACAACCCGGTTAGCAACATTAAATGCAATATCCGGATAATCAACCGATTCTTCACTGTAAGTACCAATATCAAGCACCTGAAACGATTTTGTTTTAAGAAAATCAATAACCATTTTCTTTACTTTTACACCGGTATGATCAGAGCCGATTACAATCTTAAGTGATAAGCTGCTTTGCCCTGATTCAGTTTTACCGTTGCGGTTAATCTTTAAACCGGAATGTTTAATCCGATCAATAGCGAGCGGAGTAATCAGATCATCTTTTCCAAGAATAATCTCCTTATCACCAGCTTTAATAATCCTGATTACGTCCGTTTCAGTAATAACTTTTTTCATCAGATAAGGTCAGTCCGTTTATTCATTTTAAGGTAATCAACAATCTGTCGAACGTCCTGAGCATTATTGCGATGACAAATCAACAATGCTTCATTAGTATTTATTACAATTAAATTTTCCACACCAATAGTAGCTGCAAATTTTCTTGGCGAGAAAATATAAGAACCGAAAGTATTTTGCGTATAAACATCTCCAATAATGGCATTACCTTCTTCATTCTTATCCGAAATTTCATAAACTGCTTCCCAATTTCCAACATCGTTCCAGTAGAAATCTGCCTTGGTAAGAAAAACAATATTAGATTTTTCCATTACACCATAATCGATTGAAATATTTTTTAATTGTCCGTAAACCTGAACAATAGTTTTTTCAAACTCATGAGTATTTATGCTTGCTTCAATGTTTGTAAGTCCTTCATACAAATCCGGCAGATATTTATTTATTTCATTCATAATCGTATCAATGCGCCAAATAAAGATACCCGAGTTCCATAAGAAGTCGCCGCTTTCCAAAAACCGTCTTGCGGTTGCTAAGTTTGGTTTTTCTGCAAATGTTAGAACCTTATAAATATTTTTCTCAATATTTTCTTCGTCAAACTGAATATATCCGTAACCGGTTTCCGGTCGTGTAGGAGTAATCCCAATTGTAACAAGACCTTTCGATTTATCCGCATAATTAGCAGCAGTAAGAAGGCATTCTCTAAACAGGTCGTCGTCTTTTATTAAGTGATCGGAAGGTAGTGTAATAGTAACCGCTTCAGGATTTTTTTGCTTAATGATTACAGAAGCAAGTCCTATACATGCAGCAGTATTTTTTCCGAAAGGTTCGTCAATAATATTTTGAGCCGGAATTTGAGGCAGTTGTTCTTTAACTCTCATTTTCTGAATTTTATTTGTGATAACGAAAATATTCTCGTTCTTAACCAACCCATCCAATCTTCTAACAGTATCCTGGATCATAGTATTTTCGCCAACAATACGGATCAACTGTTTCGGTTTACGTTCTTTACTACGAGGCCAGAATCTTGAACCTACTCCACCGGCCATAATTACTGCAAATAATTCCATTACCTTTCCTTTTTATTTGAAATTATTGATTTACCAAATCCCTCTGCGCGATTAAGATAATTTGTAATATCAACTTCTTTGCCCCGAACAACTGCTACAATTACAATCAAGCACGATCTGAGAGATTCTATTACGTTGGGACTCGGTGCAATTTTTTTCTGATGAATCAAACCGAGACCGCTTGCAAAAATCTTATGCATATTAGATAATACTTCGAAGCCGACTTTCTGAGATAACAGTGCATTATCGTTTATTGTTTTTACGAATGAATTCATTTCGTTCTCTGTATAGTCATATCTCTGAACGCGGTTGAGAAATGAATCAAGTTCTTTTACCGGTCTAAGCACTCTTTCTTCATAACTTTCGAAGTTAAACGCATCATCCTTATTTAATTCTTCGAAAATAAATTCCTCTTTTAATTCATCTGCTCTCGATCTTTTAGGGAAATTATACTCTTCATCACTTGATACTGCAATATTCTCATCGGTTTTATTCCTTTTTGTAAGGTCAACTTTTATTGGGTTATCGTCCAATCTCTGAAAAAGATTTCTCATCATTTGAGGAGTAAGAACATCCAGTACATAATTAAGTTCACGTACAAGATTAAAGCTGTGCTCCTTAAATTTATCGGATAATTTCAGAAAGTCGATTTTACCCGTTTCGATAAAATTATAGAATTCGTTCAGTTTAATACCAAGTTTAGATAACTCGGTTATTTTTTTGAAATTTTTTAATTCTTCAAAAGGGTTTTCTGCTGAATTCAACCGTTCCCGTATTATTGCTACAGTTTCAATCTTTTCCGAACTAAGTCGAAGATTATTTGCAGCTGTATTTATACATTGAACAATATATTGTTTTGCAATATCCAACTGAAATTTGTCTTGGTATTATTTTATTTTCACATTCAAATGTAATGAATTTTGCTGAAGTTTTGCAGAACAATAAGCGCTTATATTCAGCGAATTATGAGTAATAACAAAAAGTAAAAATTCGAAAGCCTCTCAATTGCTTAATTGGCTTAAACAGATTCCCTTTATTTGCTTAAGCGTGCAATCCTTTCAACTTCAGTCCAAACTCTAAGAAGATTGCCACCGCATATTTTTCTTATATCCTCCTTTTTATATCCGGCTAAAAGTAATTCATATATCAAATTTGGGAAGTATGAAACATCCTTTAATCCATGTGGAAATGAATCACCGGCACCATCAAAATCTGATCCCAATCCTACATAATCAATTCCTACCAACTTTACTACGTGATCGATATGTTTAACAACATCCTTAACGTCCGCATATCCAACCGGATTTTCTTTCCAGTATCTATTTGAATACTCTGAACCACGTCGATCATTTGCAGGAATGTTATTCGCTTTAAGGTATTCAGCTATTGCATTTCTATTATTAGCTTCCTTATCCCTAATCTCCTGACTAACGAAATTCGATACAAATGCTATTTGAATTACGCCGCCGTTCTTAGCCAATGCTTTAATCATTTCGTCACTCATATTTCTTTCCCAACCGGGGGTAAAAAATCTGCATGCTGAATGAGAAGCAATTACAGGTGCTTTAGATAATTCTATAACCTGATAAAACGCATCATCAGTTATATGAGATACATCTATCATCATACCAAGCCGGTTCATTTCTTTTACTACTTCCTTGCCAAACGGACTTAAACCTTTCCATTTTCTTTCAGGATCGTAAGATGAATCGCATATATGATTGCTCTTAGAATGCGCAAGCGTAATATATCTTATTCCCTTCTCGTAAAAATATTTTAGATTTTTCAGGTCTCCTTCGAGCGGCGAACCGTTTTCTATTCCCATCGGTAAAGATATTCTCCCATCCTTAAAATTTTTATACACATCATCGGGATTATTAGCACGGGCAAATTTATCAGGGTATGTTTTTAATATCCGTTCAACTACATCAATTACAGAGTCTGCTTCGGATTTAGCACCGTTATTTTCGTAACGTGCAGCAACATAAACTGACATAAATGCAACATCAAGTCCGCCGGCTTTGGCGCGGGGGTAATCAAAATCGCCCGATGCTGTTTTTGAAATATCTTCCCATTTGTTCTGTAGTAATCCCGGAAGATCTATATGTGTATCAATTATAATTAATTCTTTTGAAAGCTGTTCAGCTTGTTTACGAAGTTCTTCCTGCCCATTTATAATTTGTATCATAGTTAATACCATTGTTAGGATTGATAGATATTTTTTCATTTTATTCTGCCTTAATTAATAATCCGTAATTAAAAAATATAACTAAACCAGATAATTCCAAACAGAAGAGAGATAATTGTTATAATTAAACCGGATTTAAGATATTCCCGGAAAGAAAGATGAATAAAAGGTTTTCTTGCAGTTTCGGCAACAATAAGATTTGCAACAGAACCGATTAAAGTGAGATTACCGGCAAATGTTGTAGCCATTCCAAGTATCATCCATGCTTGTTCGGTATTTGCCAATGTAGGAATTAACGGACGATATAACAAAACCGCCGGTACATTCGATACGATATTACTAAGTATTGCTGATGAAACTGCAAATGAAGTAATCCCTTCTGAAATGTATGGAACCAGTGTTAATGTTAGGTATTTACCGAACCCGGCAGTATCAATTGATTTAGTAACGACAAAAAGTGCTGTAAAGAATACAAGAAGCCCCCAGTCAATTTCAAAGAAGACCCTTTCGGGTTTCAATCTGCGTGTAATCAGAAGTAAAATTGCGGCGCCGAATGCTGCGAGTGTAACCGGGACGCCAAGCAGAAATGCAACAATCATTACTACTGAAGAAACCAGGCTCTTAATCAGCAATGGTCTGTAGGGTTTTACTTTATCAAGTTCTAATTTATCGAACCGTGCACTGGTAAATTCACTTTTATATATCATTGTAATTACAGCCCAAACAATCAACAACCCGATAATTGCCGGCAATGTTTGGAGGAGTGCATATTTAGTGGAAGGTATTCCAGATGAAACTCCGATAATCATATTTTGAGGATTACCAATTATTGTAGCAGAAGATCCGATATTTGCAGCATAAGGTGATATTTATTTTTGTCTTGAGAAGTTTTTTGAACTTATGACTAAGAATAAAATCTCAAGGGAGAGCCTTTTTCTCTTGACAAGCAACCTTTAATATGTGTGATATTAAGTGCAATTAAGTATTTTATTTTGATGGAATAATTATCAATTCCTCTTGAGGAGTAATTAAATATTTTGCACCGGTTTCAGTAACAACCGCCATTTCTTCAACAGAAATAGTTTTGGTTTCTGTTTTTGAGTCATCAATATACCAGCAGAAAAATCCGTCGTAAGCGAATACTTGTCCCGGTTTTAATTTAAGTGCCGAACTGCCCATCGGTTTATCACTTCTTTGAGCACCGCTTAAAGACGGTCCGACATCGTGAGCAACGTAACCAACCGGATGACCTGTACCCCACATAACAGGAAGAGAACCTTGTTGTTTCATCCAATCGCGTTGAGCTTTATCAACATAAAAACCTTCAATACCGGGTTTCATTGTTTCAACAACAATACGGCTTCCACGTTTAGCATTCTCCCATTTTTTCAGTATATCGGTAGGAGCTTGTTTTTCTCCCGGCTTAAGAACGTAAGCAAACCGCTGAATATCTGTTACCCATATTCCATAAACTTTAATTCCATGATCGGTTTGAATTATATCACCGGGTTGAATTACTTTATTGGTAGAATGTGAATGTCCGCGGTCCACACCCGAATTAACATTAGGATTTTGATCCGGCTGCCATGCATCACCAACGCCATAATCTTTCATCCTCTTTTTGATATATCGTGCAACATCGGCATCTGTTGTTTTACCGGGAATAACTGTCTTATAAGCTTCAATCTGAATCTTCTCTGTTAGAAGGGCAGCTTTTGTCATTATTTCAATTTCTGCCGGTAGTTTAACCGAGAGCCAATTTACAACTATTGGATCTGCAGATACAAGCTTTGCAGATATTTCCGGACCAAGCTCCTTTTCCATTTCTATACGTTGTGTGTAAGAGAGTCCATCCGATAAATTACGCTCCGAACTATTAATTCCAATTTTTGCCGGATTATATTTTTCAATCAGTTTTTTTACTTCACTCCAAACACTTGAGCTTCTTTCAATTTCTATAACTTCATCTTGCAATCCAACATCTTTTAAAGCACGTGCTTCTCCTGATGGCGATACTGCAATCGACTTAACATTATCACCTTGAAGAACAAAAAAGAATGCAGCAGTTCCACCGGCATTTTCACCTCCAACATGAATAGCAAGAGGATCATTATCATTCTCACGACAAATTACCAGCCAGGAATCAATCTCTGCATCTTTCATTGCGGCGGGAAGGAGCTTTTCAATTCTTTCCTTACGAATCGATTGCCATGGATTATGGGATTCATCGAATGAAAATTCCTTTACCTGTCCAACCGCTAAGGATGAAAAACCTAACAAAAGTAAAATCGATTTTA